>NZ_CAWPRC010000111.1:0-277134 GCF_963890165.1 Aliivibrio sp. SR45-2
TGAAAAATGAGCGACCATTTAAATAATGGTGTAATACTAGAATAGGAACAAATAAGAGGATATCCAGAGATAGATAATAAAAGATCGTACTATTAAAAAGTAAATGAGTATGATAAAGATATTGCACCATCAATAAAACGACCGGTACCTTCCGCTTTATCTGATGAATTCCAACGGTTACCGGAATAATTATTATACTGGAGAGTGATGGTTCCTGGGTGCCAATCAAAATAACCAAATCCATAGGTGTAATCTGGATTCCACGGTTGTTGTTGATTTTTATCTAAATAATAAAAAGCAGTACCATTAATATACCAATTACCAAAAATAGAATATTTACACCCGAGCGAAACGGTCTTATGCCCATTTAAATATTCAGAGGTATCTAAATTGAAGTACTCATGAGTATAATTAAAATCGACTTGGCAACCGATGCTGCCCTCTTCAGTAAACGTAAACCAATCAACCACAGGTTCAACTATCGGGAATTTCCAGCCTAAAGACCACGTCCCCTGATTGAAATTAGTCATGGATTCTCCGTCATCGGGACTGAATCTATTCCCCCCATAATTCGCGTAAACCAAACTTAATGTGTATGGACGCCAATCACTGTAACCAAATACGTAGGTAAAATCGGGATTCCATGTTTGTTGTTGCTCTTGGTCGATATAATAATACGCCGTACCAGACACAAACCAACTGCCTAAGATGCTGTACTTTAAAGAGAGTGTTAACGTTTGATTGGTGTTGCTTGGGCCGGATGTCGCATCAGCGGGAATATTTGCTTCTGGTGTCTCAAGTAACGGGTAGTTGTAACCAATATTTCCACTTAGCCCGTGAAAAAAACCTTGCTCATCATCCCATTGTTCAATAGGAAAATAAAAGGAGCTTTGTACCCCATTCCAAATATGCTCGCCTTCAGAAGGTTTGTCATCGGGATCTTCTGTATTTTTTGGAGAGGTGATATTAGGAGATGTGGGGGCACTTTTATGCTTGGCACTATTAGACAAATATTCATTTGCTATTGCCCATGATGAAAAACATACACAGGTAAATAAACCAATGATTTTTATCGCCATTTGTTTTACTTTACTGTTCATAAAAGCATAAATCCGTCCATAGATAAGCCACTCAAATTCTGAGTATTCTTTTATCCATAAATAAAAGAATCAAAGGGATAAAATAAACCTCCAATTTAAAAGGAGGCTTATTTTTTGTCTATCTCTATTAACTTAGGATGGAATCATTACAAAAACAAACACCTAAGCCATCGCGTGTTCTTTTTTCGATTTTGATTTCGCTTTATCAAACCATTGCTGTAACGCTTTTGGCGACATGACTTTAGGATCACCTAATTGGCTATCTTCTACGTTCATCAGTTCTGGTGGTAAAACATCGATAATTAACTCTAGATCTTTATACGATTTAACTTCTTTATCAAAAATAGCCGCCATTTCATTACTGTGCGTTGCATTTCTTGCTCTAACTGCTTTCACTAACCCATCGAGAAGAGTATACCAAGTGGTCATTGGGCCTTGTGTTATAGACGCAGATTCCGCCGCAGAATCAATAAACGCAAAAGGCACCGTAGTAATCGGTTTATTCTGCTCCATTGCAGCCAAAATCCAATCAGTATCAAAGGAAAAATCATACACGGTTGGTGCCTTAAGAATATCAACTAATGCACTGTGGCTATACAATTTAAACGCCGCTTGTGTATCTTTAATTCCTTGGCTGAAAATTTGGTTGCCGATCATTCTTTGCATATGACGCAATGTTTTGATCCCAACTCCCCAGCGCTCTTCTTGTTTAACAAGAATCGAATCTTTATGCTTTCTATTTCCAAGAATAACCTGAATATTTTGTTCCATATAAGGGTTAAGCAATAAACCTAATTGACCTAAATGAACTGAATTATCGGCATCCGTATAGACCACGCAATCCATCCCATCATCCAATGCTTTCTGGCATCCAAGAATAATTGCCCCGCCTTTTTTCGAATCATCAACATGATGCAAATTATTTAATGGACCCGTCGTCGTTGGGATCGCATCAGATAATCGCATGACATTAATCTGTTCTCTTGATTCATCATCCTGGGCAATTCTGTGTGCAATGCCAAAACTATTATGAGGACAACCATCATCAACTGGATACAATTTCCACAATACATTCGAGTCTTGAGTAATCCAATTTAATTGCTCAACTTTGGTTAATAATGAATTTTCACCATGAGGGTTTATTTTTGATTTCTTATTTAATCGATGATGCTCCCCCCACATAGCAAATACAATACCAACCGTTAATGGTGTCGAGATATTCATAATTAAGCGTCGAGATTCAACGAGTTTAACCGCCAATTTAAACATCAATGGTGGTGACTCTAATTCTATAAACTCTTTATATTCCGAAACGGATATCATTGAAAATGAAAGTAACTTCTCCGCCAACAATAATAATTCTTTTTGATCATTTTCACAGGTTAAATCAAATGAATCATTTGAATGAGAAATAATATTTAAAATGGTTTTTCTGTCCATAACGTTACCCTTTCCTTCTTCCGAATTGAATTACTGTCGTAAAAAGAATAGGAAAGACATATTAGAAAACCAGTAAAGAAAAGAAAAATAAAAAAATAGTTATGATCACCTTGAATCTACAGCTTTGTATCCTAGGCTAGGTAAAAGTCTTCAATTACATATACGTTATTTCAGGTTATTACGAAAAGGATTTTCAATGGAATACATTTTAGTAGTAGACGATGACCCCGTTAGCCTTCTTTTTATGTCATCCCTATTAAAACGTTGTGGTTTTAACATTGTTTCAGCTAAAAATGGTTTAGAGGCCATGGCTATCTTGGCTGAAAATCCACACATTCAGTTCGTGTTAAGTGATTGGATAATGCCAGAAATGGATGGCATTGAATTATGCCGTAAATTAAAAGAGCTCGAGTTTGATCGTTATATTTTCTTTGTACTTCTTTCAGGTAAAGACGACCAAAGATCCATCATCGATGGTATCAATGCAGGAGCCGATGATTTCATTGTTAAAGGGACTGATGTAAAAGAATTAGAAGCACGAGTTAAAGCTGGATTCAGAACCTTAGAATTACACAATAAAATCACAGATAAAAATCAAGAGCTTGATTCAGCTTACGCAACAATACGTAAAGATCTTGATGCGGCAGGCGATCTCGTTCGTCAATTATTACCCACTCAAACCAATTTCACCGGTGTTGAGCTTAACTATATATCCATTCCAAGCGCTCAAATTGGTGGTGATATGTTGGGCTATATGCAACTCGACCCTGACCACCTTGCTTTCTACTTATTTGATGTGGCAGGCCATGGCGTTTCATCCGCTCTCATGTCATTTTCTGTACAGCAAAGTTTATCCGTTGTCGATGGACCGTCATCTATCGTTAAGGACGTAAATAATAACATTATTCCCCCAGAAGAAGTCATCGATAAATTAAACAAGCTCTACATTAGTGACGATAAGATTCAACTCTATTTCACCATGATTTATGCCGTTCTTAATGTCAAAACTGGGGAAGTAAACTATTGCTCAGCAGGGCACCCCCCACTGGTTTGGTTACACCAAAAAACCGAACAAGCCGAACTGATTGGAGACGATAACTTTGTAGTCGGAGCATTTGATTTTGTTGAATATCAATCTGCCAGCATACAGTTAGATCCTGGCGATAAAATCTGGCTTTATTCTGACGGGATTACCGAAGCCGAAAAAGACAATATACAATTTTCTGAAGATGGGCTTAGAAAAACCATTATGGATATTCGCTCCCATCCCACTCACTTACAAACCGAACTGCTCGTTAATAGAGTAAGGACATGGCATGAATCTGATACGTTTGAAGATGATGTTAGTGTGCTTGCTGTAGAGTGGAAAGGCTATTCTAAACAAGAGGATGACTCATGCAATACGAAATTAACAACCAAGGTAAATGCACAATTCTTCAGGTAAACGAAGAACGCTTTGATGCGAAACTGGCGCCTCAATTTCGTAAAGAGGCGGAGGATTTATTAAGCCAATTTGGTGATCACCTTATTCTTGATCTCAGCAGTGTGCGGTTTATGGATAGCAGTGGCCTTGGTGCCATCATGGGAGTCTATAAACTATGCAGAGGAAAAACCGTAAGTGTTATTAATCTACAAAAACCGGTCGAAGACTTATTAAAGCTCACTCGTATGGATAGATTAATACCAAATTATCCAACGCTTGAGGATGCAATGTTAACTTCAGCATAATAAAGGAGTCTATATGAAAGGCATGATTTTAGCCGCGGGTAAAGGCACAAGAGTAAAACCAATTACCCACACAATACCAAAACCGATGATCCCCATCTTGGGTAAACCGGTAATGGAATCCATGATTGAGCTTTTTGCTAAACATAACATCAATAAAATAGTCATCAATACCAGCCATTTATCGGAAGTTATTGAAGGCTACTTTAGAGATGGTCACCATTTTAACACTCAACTTTCTTATTCTTACGAAGGGGAAATTATTAATGGTGAATTCAAAAGTAAAACATTAGGTTCTGCTGGTGGTATGCAAAAAATCCAACAATTCTCTGGTTTTTTTGATGATACTTTTATTGTGGTTTGCGGTGATGCCTGGATTGATTTGGATCTCACTAAAGCGGTTAAGCATCATAAAGAAAAAGGGGGGATTGCAACGATCGTGACTAAAACCGTACTTAATGAAGATATTCATAAATACGGTATCGTCGTCTCTGATGAGCATGGATTAATTACTCATTTCCAAGAAAAACCGACAGTAGAAGCGGCTTTCTCAAATCAAGCCAATACTGGGATTTATATTTTCGAACCCGCTATCTTCGACTTTATCCCAAAAGAAGGCGAATACGATATAGGTAGCGAATTATTTCCACAATTAGTCGAAAAAAACATACCATTCTATGCGGTAACAATGGATTTTCAATGGCTAGATGTCGGTAATATTACTGATATTTGGGATGTAACTAATGACATACTGAATGGGAAAGTAAACGGTTATCCCGTTCCAGGAACACAAATAAAATCAGGTATTTGGGTTGGTATTAATACAGTGATTGATTTCAAACACTGTAATATTACACCACCCGTAGTGATCTCCAGTGGTTGCCATATTAAACCAGGTGCAACAATTGAGGGGCCAACCGTTATTAGTCCCAACTGTACTGTCGATTCTGAAGCAATAGTCCGTAATTCATTAATCTATGATTATATTCATATAAAAGACTTCATGTTATTAGATCAAAAAACTGTCTTTAATAATTACTGTATTGATAGGGAAGGAAACAGCACCTCTTACTCCGAAATGAGTAAGAAATGCATTTCAACCGTCATGAATGACACCTTATCGGATATGTCTGCTTTTACTAACGGCACAACCGAAAAATAGAACAAGGAGGAGAGAAACTGTGGAATCCATTTTTTCAAACACCTATTCGAGTTCAATTGAGGCATCTCGAATGGTGTCTAATGATATTAGACTGTATTGGGAAGCCCTAAATATTGAAGAAGATACCATGAACCAAGCCGAGTTATGCTTGGTTGAAATGGTAAACAACGCTTATGAACACGCTTATCTTAATCAAGATGGGCCAGTTATTGAAATTAAGTCATACTTACAAACACCACGTATGTTATTAATGGAAATATCGGACTACGGGCAAGCTCTCCCTCAAGAAGTACTCGTTGAGTCGACAGAGAAAAGTTTTGTCGTACCAGAAGAAAATAAGCCCGAAACATGGCTTACCTCAGGTCGTGGATTTATTATTGTAGAGCAACTAATGGACACCATTGCCTATGAAAATAAAGACGGTAAGAATACCTTCTATCTAGGTAAACGCTTAAATTAATTTAAGCGCTTACCTCTGAACGAGCCTATTTAGGCTCTTCATCATTAACCACAGGAATAAAGGTTCTACGCTGTAATACTTCTACGGTATTTTCGTCAACATTGCCGATATTCGCTTTATGTATGAGATGATACGTCACCTCTTCAACTGGCAATTCATTGTCTTTATTATCTTTCTCTACGGTTCGATAATCAAATTCTTCATCTGGGGTAATCACGACAATATCCGAGTTTTTACCACTAGAACGACTCATCTCAGAAGACGTAGATAACTCTTCCACTTCTATTATTTTAGTATCATCATCAAGGACGCTTTTTTCCCCTTCACTGGCTACAGGAATGATACTTTGCCCCCGAGAAAAAGAACCTCCGAGTCCCGTTAGCTTTTTCTTCCCATTAGACGTTTTTATTGCACGTGTAGAGTTGTAGTTTGGTGTGGCTATAGCACCACCGCCACCGTTTGAATAATCACCAGAAGAGTTTGATTTCAATCCTAACTTAGGCCCTTTAAAGGTAAAAACTCCGAGCTTATCTTCCCATATTTGTAATATTGTCAGTTCTTGTTGCCATTCATTATCTAATGATATACCAACATCTGAAGACGTTAGTTGAGTTGATAATTGAGTATTTATATTCTCGTAACGACGGTGAAGATACTTCTGCATCTGTGACCATTCGGTTCCTCCCGTTAATAAATAACGAGTGCTGTTTGACCAATATTCATAGGCTTTAATATCATTACGTTTATTCGCAGCGATAGCGGCTAATGCCTCAGATAGACCCGCGTATTGCCACATCTTTTGCGCTCCGAGCTTAGATTCCGAAGCCATGATTTTATTCGATAATTGATGCCAGTAATCCGCCGATTGCCTTTCTCTTGGACTATTCGCTAACATGGTTCCTTTACCATAAATTGACAATTCAATATCAACAACTCTCGCGAAAGCTAAAGGTGAACCGACTGAAAGCATTACCACCAAAGAAATCAATTTACATCGCATCATCGGAACGTCTCCACTAAACAGTGCCCAGGATGAGAGAAACGAGATTTAAACTGTACATCTCGATATTCTTTGCTCTTCTCTGGTTGATAGAGCTTCCCTCTCGCCTTATAAAGTAACGCTTCTAGTACGCCAGCATTCGTCTGAAGGGAGATACTTTTTTCATATCTGCTGTTTAACTCATAACGTCCTTCATACCAGCCTCGATCAGGATCATACAATTCTTGAACAAGTATCATTAATCTATCGGTATAATCTGTACGCCATAGCGCCCACATCTGGAAAGCAACTCGAGTCGAAACAAGTGCTAATTCATCATACGAGCTTCCATCTTCAGACAAGGTAATCCAAGGGGTTCCTAGAGCGTAAATCGCATCATAAACAAAATAAGGTTCACCAGATACAATGTGCTCTCCTCTTGCGGTATAAATACATTCGTGCTCCCAACGAGCTTCTTGAATTCGATACATTGAATCCGCCATTGCAGACATCACTTCATTACTATGAGTTGCGTCGCTAGAATCTATATCGACAATATCATCCCAATTAAATTCTAATCCTAAACGTAAATAAGGCGTGCTATACACAGGACGAAGAACATCAAAAAGGCGAGGGTCGCGTCCATCAAATAAGAAATCAATACCGTACATGGTTGCTACATTATAAGGATCCAATCTCATCGCCTTTTCTGGCACAATTTGCCAATCTAAATAACCATAAGACGTGTATTCTTCAACGCCTAAACGCCCTTCTTTATAACGAGTAACATTGCCGTTATTAACCGTTCCACCAAACAATTCTCCCTCTTCATTAACGAGCTCACAGAAATTCCATTTCAATACGGCTTTATCAATATATTCAATAAATTGAGGGTTATATTGCTTAACGATAGCAAGAACAATCAATAACCGACCGACATCAATTGAGGACCAACCGATGTCATTAGGTTGATTACCATAATCAACCATTTGACCCGTTTGGGTGCTGTATACTTTATTCGGAATTTGTCCGATGCTTAAAGGCATTTCATTAAGAAACGTTAACACAAGAGAAAGGCGTTCATCGTGCTCTTTACTGGTGATGAATTCAAATTCACGCGCGGCGGTCAATGCCAATAAATAATCGGCAATGCCTGACATATTCGTGGTCGGATAATTATCAATACTATTAACAAGACCGGTTTTTAACTGAGTGTTATTTTCAACATAAACCCAAGCAAGGCGAGCCCATTCAAGCTCACCTTCAGTTAAATCGCCATACCTACCTTGTCGTATTGCCTGTGACTGATTAAGAGAACTCACTCCATCTTGAACGCCTTTATACAAAACGCCACAGGATGACAAAAGAAGGCTAATTAAGATCAGTACTGCACTTTTTAGCATTAATCTTCCTTTATCAATACTACAGACGAGAAGGCTTCATTGGTTTTCTTGGTAAGCATTGCCCTTCATAGCCAAACGGGGTTTCTAATGCTTTTTCCCATAAACTCGGTGCCACATTATCTTTATAAGTTAAGAGTTTTCCTTGTTCTTTATAAAGTAAAATTTCAAGAGTTATGCCGTTATTATTTGACGTAAACGTGTTAATCCGACCTGTCCCATTTTCAAAAATACCTTCATAAAATCCTTTTTCTCGATCATATAAATTAGCAATATGATCAAACAATAAATCTGTATATGGCGTATTCCATAGCACCCACATCCCCATCGCACCTTTGACGGCAACGGCGGAATATTGTGGTAAAAATTCCCCATTTTCAGAAATGGTATTCCAAGCAAATCCATCGGTATAAATCGTGTCATACACAAAGTATGGGGCTCCAGCTAACTGGTGCTCAGTACGAGCCGTAATAATACCCGTTTGGTTATAACGCTCCTCTTGAACACGATAAATATTCAGAGCAAACTCCGCCATCCATCCATTTGAGTAGCTAGTATCATGAGGGCTGTGGTCCGTTGTTAAATCCCACCCTAATTCAATCGCATCAAGTACATAACTTTCAGTAACAACATAGCTGTGTGCTTTCAATTTACGAGGATCACGCGTGTCATAAGGTACATCATAACCAAATAAATTAATCGTCCCATACGGTTCTGGCATAGAAGCTTGAGAGGTATCAAAACCCCAAAGCTGAAATCCTTTCGCTGCGTATTCTTCGTACCCTAAACGACCTTCTTGAAGGTATTGAACGGGTTTTCCTTTTTCAAGTAAAGCCCCAAACATAGTGCCATTTTCATCAACTACGTTACAAAAGTTCCATCGCAGTACGACAGAGTCAATACTGGTCGCAAACTCTGGATAACGGTTTTTTAAAATATGAAGCCAAATAAGTAAACGCCCTAGATCTAAAGCTGAGTAACCAATTTCCCCCGGTTGATTACCGTAATCCACTTTTGCCGCATTTTGTGTATTGTAAGCTTTATTTGGCAGTTCCCCACGGAACAGATCTAGCGTGTTTAATGTCGTTAAGAATTTAATTAAACGGCGATCAAATTCTTCTTTCGTGATAATTCCCAGTTCATACGCACTGGTCATTCCCGCTAAATAGGACGCGGCATCCCACCAGGTGACTGACGGATAATTATTTACCGCATTCACTAGACCTGTCGATTCTTGGTAATTATTTTCAAAATATTTCCAAGCAATATTGGCCATGTCCATTTCTTTCTCTGTCAACTTACTTTGACGAGCTTTAGGTACTGTCCAGTGATCTTTCTTTTCTATGATATCTTCTGAGAATTGATCATATTTATTACCACATCCAACGATGAGTAAACTCAGTAATCCGATTGAGATATAACGCATAGAGATTCTCCTTTTCTCAATACTTATTACTTCGCGCCAACACTAAGTAGTGAACCATTTTCAATATACGCAAGAGACTCTAAAACAATGCCATTCGTGTTTGCTGTAATGGCTTTATTTATCTCTCCGCTTACTTCGTAACGGCCAGAATACCAGCCTTTATTTTCTGAAAATAAATCTTGCGCTTCATGAATTAATAGATCGGTGTAATCCGTTTGATATAAGGCATACCAACCAAAGGCAGCTTTAGTTGATAAAGATTTAAATTCAGAAGCATCTTCACCCGTATCGGTAATTGCATTCCATTCTTTACCATCAGAGAAAACGGTGTTGTAGACAAAGTAAGGCGCTTGATCGAGGTTATCTTCACTTACCGCCGTAACAATGCCCGTTTCGTTATAACGAGATTCTTGAGCTTGATAAACTCGATGTGCAAATACTTTCGAGACACTGTCAGCACCAAATTCTAAACTATCAAGAATATAAGATTCACTCACCACATAGTTATGTGCATGATATTTTGCGGGGTCACGTAGATCCGTTGGAACCTCAACACCACTAATGGTTTTAAACTCCAAATAATCTATATATTTCATTGCATTAAATACATCTCGCCCCATCAATGACATCGATTTTGCCGCATACTCTTCATACCCTATTCGCCCTTCTTGTACTAATTCAAATCCATCAGAAGAGGTTGAAAGGCGAGAACCATATAAATAACCATCTTTAATCATGTCACCCACGTGCCATGCATTGAGTACATTATTCACTTGTTTATTAAACTGCGGATATTGCCAAACAATAATGTTCAAGGGAACGAGAATTCGACCAATATCAATGGCAGACCAACCAATCCCTTCAGGTGTCGGTTGATTCGTATAATCTACCATTTCAAGCGTCACTGTATTGTATGCTTTGTTTGGTAAGCGATTATCTACAAGAGGTAAGCGAGATAATGTATGTAATACCTTTTCCATGCGGATAGTAAACACATCATCGGTAATCACATTCAGTTTCTCCGCTGAGATTAACCCCATAATATAAGAAGCCGTATCCCACATTGTTGTGGACTCATATCCATCAACCGAATTCACTAATCCTGTATTTTCTTGGTAATTATTTTCAAAATACTGCCATGCGGTATTTGCCCATTGATATTCTTCTTGAGTTAAAATTCGACTCGTTTTTAATGGAATAACCTCTGTACTTTCAAATGTAATATTTCCAAGTACTTGTGGCGCTTCACGTGTTTCAATCGTAAACGAGATAAATAATGCAGTCGCTAGCCCCAAGATAAACACAATATGGTGACGAGCATTAACAACAGATTTCTTAAATTCCATATTCTACTTCCTCTTTTTCTTGTTCTGATTCTTGTTGTTCGTCATCATTTGATTCTGGATTCCAAAACGCCGAAGCAATCATGCCCCACATTGCCATCATGTTATTGATGATCCAAAACGTATTCAGCACTAACCCACCCAATGAGTAACTCCCGTGTGATCCGGTTGAAAACCCTGTCCATGCATAGATCAAGCTAAATAGGCTTAAGCCAAATACGGCCATTTGAGGAATAACTAATTTAAAAAAAGTACCCGTTTGTCTTTCTTTTGGTGTCGTTGGGAAACTGATTTTTTTACCACGCAATACTGTCCACAGTGCTTTAAAGTTAACAGGGAAGAAGGAAAGGAAATTCGTTTTTCCTTTATAACCAGCCACCCCCCATGTTCCGACCATCATTGCTAGTTCTGCGGTTAAAACAAACGGTAAGAAATGCATATAGAAAGTAACGTCATAAGCGCTTACTGGTGCGATACTGGTAAGAAAATAAACAATTGGACACAATAAGAAAATAATATTCCATACAGCTGATAAGTTAGACCAAAAACTCGCCCCATACATGATCTTCTGCTTGAGATTCATTCCTTTTCTAAACAAAGGATTGTCATTCATAAAGATATCAATAGACCCGCCAGAATATTTAAAACGCTGCACTGTCCATGTTTGTAAATCTTGAGGGGAAAGCATTTTACTTTCAACTTCAGGGTGCATGACTGATCGCCAATTACGTTCTGAATCCGAATGTAAAACCAGAGAGGTGTACAAATCTTCTGATACGTGAAATTTATACGGCGTAAACTCGGTATCAATGAAAATTTCTTGCTTTAAATTATCTGAAATATCTTTATCAACCGACTTCTCTTTCGTCATTTTCCTGATTTGAGTTTCTATCTCAGATTGTTCTTTAATTATTTGCTCACTGTAACTACGAAGTGCCGCTTCCATCACCGCTTCACGACGGTGAATAGAACCTGCACCACAACAAAACGAGGCATTTGCCCAATTTCTGCGGCGCTGTATTACGTCATAGAACATTTGAGGATCATTAACGAAAGGATCTTCACCCAAAGTAACAGGGCCGTAAAACTTCTCAATACCTTTGCCTATTTTTCCAGAAAAAGAACCAAATTTTCGAGTTAAAAAGGTAGGTAAACGCTCACCTTCTGGTATATCAAAGAACCATTGCGGAGTTTGAACCCAAGCAACATCCGGATCTCTAAAGTAACCTAACGTATGCTCTAATATGGTTGAGAATGGTCTTGTATCTGCATCACAAATAACAACAAAATCACCGTACGTTTGTTCCATTGCGTTACGTAAGTTACCCGCTTTAAATCCCGTATTTCCTTCTCGAGTGATATAACCAATATTCATTTCTTTAGCGAGTGCCTTCATGGTCTCACGTTTGCCATCATCAAGAATGAAAATATTAATATCAATGTCATGTGGATAAGTCACTTTCTGAGCATCTAAAATACTCAGTTTTACCAGTTCAGGTTCTTCATCGTACGACGGAAAAAATACATCGACACTGATTGGTCTGTCTTCTTCTGTATCTAATACACACTCTTTAATTTTATGCGGCGGTTCTTTTTTTGGTTCATCTTTTGTTTTCCACAAATTAAAGGTAAACAGTAACGAGCCAATAAATGCACAAGATTCCGCAAAAGCCAAAGGAAGTGAAAACCATAATGCGTCATAGTTAAGAGCAAAACTCCAACGCCACCATAAATACCAAATACCAAGCGTAAGATTACACGTCGCTAAATACTGATACAGTAACTCCCTAGAGTGACTATGAGGGACGGGTTCTGGTGGTTTACGATGTTCGAATTTCTTGAAATAAAAATCCATTTAATCACTCCAAATCGGATCTACTTACATTAATGTGATGAGCGTTCTAATTCCTTTCCTTAAAGTAACTTAGGATAAAAACGGCTAAAAACGTAATAATAATTTCCCTTTATTCTCATCACTAAAAATAGAGATGCAATTCATAGAAAGAATAATTAAAAACGGATGTCGGTTAAGCAATAGAAGATAATTTTTCTTTCTCCATTTGCTTTAATGACCAATGAATCATTGTCGTCAAATCTTGTGGCTTATGAATGAAGTATCCCTGAATATAATCACAACCCAACTCTCTCAATTCATTAAATAATGATTGGTCTTCCACCCCTTCTGCCACCACATTGCACCCTAAACTGTGGGCAAGGTATATAGTAGAGGCTACGATCGCGTAATCACTATTACCAATAGACATATTACGTATAAATGATTGGTCTATTTTTATCTGATTAAAGGTTAAAACCCTCAAAAGTGACAAAGAAGAGAACCCAGTACCAAAATCATCGATACTGATGTAAAAACCAAGTTCTGAAAATTTTGATAGCATTAGATAGGCCGCATCAATATCTGACATCAACGCGCTCTCTGTCACCTCCAAAACAACATCAGAAGGCTCGATAGTTTTATTAATTAACAAATCAGAAAGTTGGATATACAGGTCATTGTCATGAAGATCTAACGTGGATATATTGATATGAACTTGATGATGAATATTTTCCATTTTAAAACGTTGGATATCGCGGGCAACTTGCCTTACGACCCACTCAGTAATTCCTTTAATAAAATTATTGTTTTCAGCGACTAAAATGAATTGATCTGGAGGGATCATGGTGCCATCTTTCTGAGGCCAACGAATGAGGGCTTCATAACCATGAATAGTCTTATCAATACTATTTACAATAGGTTGATAGTAAAGTTCAAACTCAGAATTAGGAATGGCATATACTAACTTATCCAAAATTCTTAACTCTTCATTTATCGATTTTGCGTATTGGTAACTATAAAAATCAAAAACTAACCCTAGTTTTTTTGCCTTATAGCAAGCAATATCGACTCGCTTTAGCATCTCCTCACTGCTCTTAATGTCATCAGTATACACAGCACACCCAATCACAGGTTGTAACAGAAAATTCCTATCTCCCATTAAAATCGGTGATATCAATTGCTTATGTATTTTATTCGCTACTTTCTCTATCAGTATTTTATCGGTTGAGTAGCTAATAATTACGATCTCATTATCTTCGTAATACAAATCAATGTGCTTATTTTTCAATTCTCTTTTAATCATAAGTACGGAATAAGACAATACCTTCTTAAATACCTTATAAGAAGATACATCTATCAATTTCCGATAATTTACTACTTTAATTTTAGTGATACTAAAGGGGATCTTTAATGCTATTTTCTTATCAATGAGTTTTTGATAGATATCTTTTTTATTATGTAAGCTTTTTCTATGTTCAATGTTAATCTTCTCAATAAGAGTAAACTGGTTAATAAATCGATACATAAACCATAAAACAAAAAATAACATTTGTATTGATACAGTTGAAAACACCAAAATTATATTATCTAAACTATCAGCAATCTCATGAGAAAAAACATATTCCTCAAGATAAATAAATGAAACAAAATAAGAACAGAAAACACCTGCAAAAACGGTTCTTATTAATCCATTTTTAATCACCTCAATTTTATAAATAAAATACGCTGAGCATAACAAAGCCATCACATTAATTATTGTGAATAGTATAAATAGAACATCAATATCCATACAACACTGTCCCAAGGTCGAATACCGTAATAACAAAGGTGTTAAATCATGACTTTAAATAGCTAATTTAAAGCAATTTCTAAATTTAGCTTATTGTTTTTAAATATGGTATTAAGCTTAGTGAGTGTTTCTGTTTGTATCTGTCTGACTCTTTCTTTAGATAATTTAAGGTCTTGTCCTAGTTCCTCTAAGGTTTTTACATCAGTACCAAATAAACCATAACGATTAATAATTATTTGCTTTTCTCTGCATTGAAGTAAATTTAACCATGACGATAAGTTACTTTCTAAATTAGACTTTGATAAGGATTGAGCGGGCTCTTGTTCATGATCATCAGCACACAATTCAATTAAATTCGATGACATATCATCACTAGAAGCAGAATGACACGTTGATGAACTAGGAACTAAACCTAAGATTTTATTAACTTTTTTATAGTCTTTATTACAGTGGACGGATATTTCACTGATGGAAGGTTCTTTTTTAAGTGTTCTAGACAGATCTCTTGCCGCTCTTAAGTACACATTAAGTTCTTTTGTTATATGAACAGGTAGGCGAACCGTACGTGAATGATTAAATAAGGCGCTTTCAATGGATTCTTTTATCCACCATACCGCGTAAGTAGAAAATCGGTAGCCTAATTCAGGGTCAAATTTATTCACGGCTTTCATTAAACCAAGATTTCCCTCTTCAATAATATCTAAAGGGGCAAGTTCACTTTGATTACGATGACGATATTTATTGGCAATTTTAACAACAAGCCTTAGATTAGACTCAATTAACACATTTCTTGATTTTAAATCTCCAGATAAATAGTTACGACTATGTTCCAATTCCTCACTTGCAGTTAGAAGCTTATATTTATTTATTTCTTTCAAATATAATGAGTAAGCATCAATGCTGTTTCTTGGTTCTTCCTTTTTTGAACATTCTATATTCAACATAACATATCCTTATACCTAGCAACTTGCATTTATAATCCGTTATATCTTTAACGGTATAAATAATAATGGTACAGGAAATGACAGCATGCAATATCGTAAGTAGCAATATACATAAACAGTAAAAAGAACGTGAACTTAGTCACAATATTAAACCCAATAAAATCACTAATGAGACGTCAATATATTGACAAATTAATACAACCTCTTTTTATATTTACACTTAACAAATCAAAAAATGAAATTAATAATTACAGTACTGATTCTTGAACTATTACTTCCTTCATACTTTGTAAATTGACCAGTATTTTGTTCTGAATTTTTAGTTAATTCCATTATTTGCCACTCAGCATTAATTGATACTTTTGTTGTTAGGTCATAACGTATCCCTGATGTCACACTGTAATTTTCTTTCCATCGATGACTTTCTGAATAAATAACATAAGGCGTAAATTTATTTAAGGTATAGGCTAAACTGGCATACCAATTTGTCTGCATGTCATTCGTTTGAATTTCAGCCATTGCATGCCACGCATTTAATGAATATTCAGCACCCAAACTGTACAAAACCATATTTTGATCTGCTTCTTTAGCGAGGCTTGCCTCTTTCATTTTGACGTTATAATCATAATTAGATGCCATTACATTCGAATGGATTCGATAGTTAAATCCAATAATGTCCATATAGATCCCTTTCACGTCATTCGTCGTAAAATGATAAACACGATCACCTGAACTAATTTTATTGCTGTCATGAACACCATAATAAGGAGAAACAGCTAAAATGATGTCATCGGAGACTTGATGATTCCATGTCACACTCATACCATTAAATGAAGTCACCCCTAATACGCTGTTATACACTTCTTGTGGCGCTCTTGCCCACGTATACGCCTGAGCAACATAATAATATTCAGAAACAAGAAATAGAGGTAAGCGTAAACGTCCAATTTTTGTTTCAATATCAGAATACGTATAACTCGCATAAAGCCACTCTACTTCAGGACCTGACCACTCATCTTGTGGTCTTTTCACCACTTGTAATGACGTAGTAAAGTCATCCGTAACAACATAATCAAGCTGCAAACCAAAGGTAGTATCACAATCAAAACAAACGTCATCCGTTATTTCTCGATTAATAAAAACAGGCGTTTCGCTGCTTCCTTTTGTCGCAGAGGTCGATCCAAACCCTCGTAATGTTACATCATCACTGAGCTCAATAGCTGCTTCTACATTCGTTAATAGCAATGTAAAAATGAAGCAACCATAAGCCAAAAGCCTTTTAAACATAATCTAATTCCCTTTAGAGATAATGAATAGGACATGCGCACCTGAAGGTAATGAAGACAATGGCGCATAGCCAATACCCGTTGGATTTTCTTTAAGCCATTCAACAAGAACAGTGACGTCTTCAGCTTTGATTGACTTTGGGGGCTTTGCTTTACCTGAAAAGGCCAAACTCGCCCAATAGCCATTCATTTGAGACACCGTTTTACCCAGTAATACCTTGTAGAACGTTTCTTTCTCAGGAGAACTGTCTGGCCAATCCGACAACACTACTTTGGTATTGTTTATTTTCTTTATCTTGCCCGTATAAATCATACGCGCACGACTTTTACTTAATGGCTCAAATGACGACCCCATAGAGAAAATAGCATAACTATCATGTCTAGCATTTGTTGACGCCGCTGAAGGGGAAATAAAAAAAGACAATAAAATCATAAAGAAAAATGAAGAGCAGCTTAAATAACATTGAGTATTTTTCACATCGACGACTACCCTTTCTTAATAAATATCCTATGATTTTTAATATAGGTCACTGAACTGGCTTTTCCAAACAAGGATGTTTTATGATGTTGATGAACCGTATCTCTGTGAAATCCAGAATGCTCACTCTAGTTTTTCTCCCATTGCTTGTGCTTTGTGCATTATCAGGGATAGAGATCAGATCACAGATGATGAAGTTGAATACATTAAATACACTGAATCATACCCTCCAATTTAATCATACCTTGGCAGGATACATCACAACGATGCATCAGCAACGTTTGAACATACTTTATGGTCTCGATAATGGAACAGAATATGAAACATCAAAAAAATCATTAAGCCAACTTGCCGTACAATCAAAAAAACAAGGAACACAATCTCTTTCCGATACCTTATCGGAACTCCAACAAGCAAATACTGAGATTACCCAGTTTTCATCAAACACCATAGAAGAATGGTCAAGCTGGATCACAGATGTAGTACAACAAACGTATCAATTAAAAAATGCAAATACGCTCAATGCAGCATCAGATATCATTAACCAAAAAACAACAATCCTTACCCAACTTCAATGGGTTAATTATTGGGCAACTCAAGAGAATTGGTACATTCACCTGATGTTGAGAACACCACAAACAAGCTATCAAGATGCTCTAAATTCACTTTCTCAGCGTCAGCAATTGTATATTGAACAGTTTTTAACAATGAATGCGAGTCAATCCGATATTACTCTTTTATTAACAACCTTTAGTAATATCAATTTCTCATCAAGCAACACTTTTAGAAATGCAGTCATTGAGAACAAATCCGAAAAATACACAGAGAAAGACATCAATACCGGGACACAAGCACTAAACCAACGACTTCAACTCATTCAAGCAGCTACAACGATTATCACGAATGAATTAAAGAACGATATTGAAACAAAAATTCGAAGTATTAATAGTATGATTGTTTTATTCATATCGATACTAATCACATCTTTAGTCTTCATTTCATACTTAGGTATTACTCTATCCGCTAGGATCCTAAGCTATTTAAAAATGACGATTTCCTCTATGGCGTTAATAGAAAAAAATCATGATTATTCCATCCAGATTAAGAGTGATGGTAATGATGAGTTCACCTTGTTTTCTAAAAATTTGAATGCTCTCATATCAGAAAGAGCCATGAATGAGGATAAAATCGTAGGAGCTAAAGAAGAAGCAGAACAAGCCAACTTAGCCAAAAGTACCTTTCTTGCCAATATGTCTCATGAAATAAGAACGCCTTTAAATGGTATTATTGGCATGTCCGGCATTCTTTCTGAAACCAAATTGACACCAATTCAGCACGATTATTTAAATACGATTGAAACGTCTTCTCAAACGTTATTAATTTTGATTAATGACATCTTAGACATATCAAAAATTGAATCAGGTAATTTGTCGTTGCATCCTCATAGTGCTGATTTACGTGAAATAATTTTTGATACCGTGTCTATCATCATTTCGAAAGCCAATGAAAAACACCTTAATTTGATCATTAATATACCCCCCGATTTGCCATCATCGTTATTACTTGATGACCACAGATTAAGACAAATACTAATGAATTTAGCGTCAAATGCGGTCAAATTCACCCCGAAAGGTCACGTTCAACTTGATGTCGAGTTTACCAAAAAAGAAAACAATACCGTCGAACTTACTATTTCAGTGTCTGATTCTGGTGTCGGTATTGAACAAAACAAGCTCAATTCAATTTTTGAACCCTTTGTACAAGAAGACAGTTCAATCACTCGACAATTTGGCGGTACAGGGCTGGGACTTGCCATCAGTAAACAATTAGTTGATTTGATGGATGGCGAATTTACGGTTAAATCCACAAAAGGAGAAGGCAGTACATTCTCTTTCTCATTAATAACCGAAGTACTAGAACACAACATTATCCAATACCCGGAATTAGAGGCCATTACTTTCCATGTTATCGCCAATAAAACCGCTTACGCACAAGATATTATTACAGACCTTAATTATTACAATATACACAACGTTGTTGTTTATGCTTCAGCGAAAGAGTTAGAGCTAACCGCAACCAGTGCTGACGTCATTATTTACTGCGCAGGCCACTGTAATGATTCTGATTGTAAGTGCAAGGGCCGCTTACGTTGCGTTCGTAAAAATTACCCTGACACTCCAATTGTATTAGCTCAACAACACAAAGACAGAGCCGCCAATTTCGAAGCTATCATAAATGGCCTAATTACCTACCCTTTACTTGGCTATCGATTAATGAAAACGTTAACCAATGCGTTAACCGATAGTTCAACGAACGATGACTTAACTAACCCGGTACCTTTGAGCCAAGACAACGAAATTAACAACAATTCACCCAAGAAAAAAGGGGCTAACCATATTCTGATTGTTGAAGATAACTTAGTTAACCAAAAAGTCGCTTCTCTCTTTTTAAGTCGATCTGGTTATACGTTTGAAATTGCAAATAACGGCCAAGAAGCGATTGAAAAATTTACCGAAAGCGAAGCGTATAATGTCATTTTAATGGATTGCATGATGCCCGTAAAAGATGGTTTCTCAGCAACGAAAGAGATCCGAAGCTTAGAAAAAGCTCAGAATAGAAAGAAAATACCCATTATTGCGTTAACCGCCAGTGTATTAGATCAAGACATCACAAAATGCTACGAATCAGGTATGGACGCATACGTAGCAAAACCCTTCAAGAAAGAAGTACTACTCAATCAAATAATGAAAATGAAGTAGGAAGTGACCATGGACAGAATCACCTCAAAACAACAATATATACAAGGAAAAGATAAACTCTCGATATTGATAGTCGATAACTGTCAAGTTGCCTCTATGTTTTTAAAAAAACTGCTCTTTCAGCTGGGTTTTACTCGAGTTGAAAAAGCAAGTTCATATCAGGAAGCCATAAAGAAATGTGCTAAACGTAATTATTCATTGCTGTTTATCGATTATCACTTAGATCAAAGACTCAATGGATCTGAGCTTTATGACTTACTACGCGAGAAAGGATTTATTTCTCCATCAACTCGAGTGATTACCATATCAGGAGATCACTCCACACAAACGGTCTTGAGTACCCTATCAAAAGGTAATGGGGATTACTTATGTAAGCCAATCAGCAAATCAAATTTACATAATAAAATAAGCAATGCTTATCAAGAATATAATATATTTAAAAGGTTATATTCGTTACTTGATGAGCATCGTTATGATGAGTTACTTACTCTCTCGATCCAGTTAATTTCAGAAAAAAACATTCATGAGTTGGACTTATTTTTAATCAATTTTTTAATGACTCATGATAAAGAAAAACTCTCATCACTCTGTGAACAGCCTCAGTTTAAAAATAGAAAAAACTACATATTAGCTCAACTAAAACTTGAGGATGAAAGAAATACGACCTCTAAGAACGAGATTTTAGAAAGAGCGACTGCACTGTCTAAAAAACAGCCTTTATTCACTCAAGCACTCGATTTTTTATCTGACATACAATGCAAACATAAAAATTATGAAGAAGCGTTAAACGCCTCATTACAAGTATTAAGCCTCACCCCAAGCATTCCTCATCGTGCGCTTCAAACCTTAAATTTAGCGCTTATTTGCAACAACAAACCCGTATTTCTTAAAGCCAGTCATTCACTCGCGAACCACTTGCCTATTGCCGACAGTAATTGGTGCAGTTATGCGGCGGAATGCTTTAATTATTTTAATAGTTATATTCAGAATTCAATTTCTGAAACAGATAAAAATCAACTCATTCTCGAACAAAAAAACATTGCAAGACGGATTGAATACCGTCTAACTGACAGGCAAAAAGTACAACTCAATATTTTATACAACTATTCTCTCTGTAAGAAATACATCCAAGATGGCGACATCGCCACAGCAAAGCTCAATACCCTAAAAGTCACCGCACCTTTTTATGATAATCTTCATGAACTAAACACCGTTGTCTTAATTGAATTATTGTATTTATTACTTTTCTTTGGGGATATTTGGCTAATAGAGAAAGTTGAATATGTCTTAAAAACTAAGAAATATTTTAATGTTTATTGTTCTGAACTATTAGTGCTATTAAAGCAAGATCCACAACTTAAACAATCTATATCAAGGCTGTCTACTACGATTAATAACGCGAACACCCTAAAAGAAACGGATCCCAAAGAAGCCCTTACAAGTTATGAAATCGAACGTAATAACTACCCTTACTCTTCAGAGCTTTGTATTGGCTTGCTTGAGTCTTATGTAGCATTAAGTTTAGATAATCCAAGTCTTCTTGGTACTGCCATTAATCTTGTTAAAGACATGCCTCTCTCTCATGATTTAATGCAGCGAAGAGACAGTGTACTTAGCTTTCTTCATGCAAACCCAAACTTTATTTCAGAATTTGACAGCAACAATCTTGCTCATGTTATTTACCCTAGTCAATCTCATTCGGTTTTAGATAAACGATATCAACTTTCTCTCCCTGTATAAAAAAGGCCACGTTATACAACGTGGCCTTGTTTTTATTAAGCATCTTAATTCTAACAAAATAGCCTTAACAAAAAGGGACAAATTCTGCTAAGGCTATCATTTATTAATTCCACTCCCACTCAGAACCATCAATGGTAAACTCTCTTTGCAGTGGCGAGCTTCCATCGTATAACCAAATTTCAGCAATACTGGTCGCCATGTTGTCTGCAATCGAAAACTCAATATCAGCCACCCCATTAACAACAGGGACATCAATGACCTTACTGCCATGGTCAACTGAAAATCCACCTTCCGCATTTTCAGTAAACGAAGAGTAAACCGAAAGATGCGCTCTTGCAGGTAACGAACCGCTTAAATTAACAACGAGTCGTTGACTTTCTACAGGGTTAAATGAGAATCCCTCCGGTGCCACCAAATCTTGTGTTTTTACCGTGACGGGTTGATCGATAGGTGAAGGAGAGGCACCGCTGCCCGTCCCTCCAGCATCAGGCGTTGATCCTCCAACACTTGCTCCACCAGAGCTTGACCCCCCACCGCTGTCACTACAAGCCATTAAGAACAGTGACGCCATAGTTATAATAATTACCTTTTTCATAATAACGCCCTCTCTTAATAACATTTATTGGCTGTTGCATTGCTGCTTTCATACCAGTCGGTATTCGTTGCTCCACCAGACGTTGTATAGTCAGCAAAGTCGGGGTATGACGTTGTTAAATCCACTCGCTCTCTTGGCCATTGCCATTCATCGTAAATAAGCAATGCCCATGGCATATTGTTGCTTGTTTTAAAGTATCGATCAGTGCTTGCATCACTTGTATCTTGAGCCAATTGGAAAAACTCAGTATTAAATAACTCAGTTGGTGCCTGATCAGCTAGATGTACTTCGTAATCTCGTCCTGGTGCTTGTGTAAAGCTTGGTCCGTGATAGTACCCAGGAGTTGCAAACAAAAATGGGTCATATGGCATCGCTGGCATACTCGCCGTAGCAACAGGGGTGATTAAACTAAATTGCAGCTCAAATTCAAGCCCCATATCCTCTCTACATTCGTTACTCGTTCTAAAGTAAGAACAATCATAACTAGAGACATCAATCGCATCGTTAATTAATATGAAACTGGCTTCATTCATACCCGACTCTTGCGAGGGACCATTCTGAAGTGCAGAGTTGTAATATAAACGCGTTTTTGCAGAATCAATATTCGTTGCATCGATACCTGACAACCTAACAGCAAAGCCACTATGATAACTTGCACCAACCGCAGCTAACTTGCCGCTAACAATAACTTTCGCTACCTCACCGTCTTTTAAAACCTCTGTGATTCGATATCTTAAAACTAAATCATTCATATCGTAATCAGCAGTTTCAGGCCAATTATCTTCATAAGCTAACGTAACGTAGCCACTTGCTGATGGGAAATGACGTTGTGTGGTATTGCCATCAACAATCGTAATCACATGATCTTCTACTTCACCCGACGTTGAACCGCCATAGTAAGCCAGCCCCGTTTGTTGACTGAAACGGAATCTTGTCCACGTCGCTCCGACCGTTGCATCAAATGGTACAGAAATAATAAGATTATGGTTACCAGATGCTAGCACTTCATCCGTAATAGCCTGCTCACCTTCATCCGCAAAATCTCCATCACCATTCCAATCAAACCATGCAGATAGCACCCCTGAAGTTGATGCATTTACGGTAATAACAGAATCAAGCCCAGGTTCTAATGCAGTCACAAACCCAACGCCATCTTCATCATCACTGGTAATCGTATCGTCCGAATCCGGTGATTGAGCGGCGTAGTAATCACCATCTACGCTACTACCTAACCATGTTTCATTATCTAAAGCATGACGTGCACCATTAGAGTTTAACGTCGAACCATAGCTGTCTGGCGCATCACCAAAATCAATCGTTGCAGGCTCATCAGTATCAATTAATGGGGCATTAGCGCATCGTGCTCCATCATTTTGACTAGAAAAAGGACCATCAGCGAATTTAACCGCAGGAACCGTACCCAAATCAATGATCGCTTGAGAAGATAAATTAACACGATACACTTGACCATCTTGGTTGCGTGAAAGATACAGATAACCATCTACATCAAAATACATCGCACCAAACGTACCGGTTTCTCCTGTATCACCAATATACGTTGCCGCTCCAGTAGAAATGTCAAACTCATACAAACCACCGCTGCCATTATCTACACCATATAAGTGATCATTGCTTGGATGGAAAGCAAAATCCGTTAAGCTCACAGACGCTGTCGACGTAATTAAATCTGCAGTGAGTGTGGCATTAACATTACTATCTAAAGGAGACAGATCAATTTTATAGAAACCAGTGCCACTTCTATAAACGTAATAATGATGTTGATAAACATCCCCTACATAAAAGGTTTTATCAGAAGGAAGTCCACTAACATTCAAGGTTGTTGCTTGGAAATTTTGTCCTAAACGAACAATTGTATAATTGGTTGTGTCATACCCGTATATATATCGGTCAGTTTCATTAAAACCGACCCCATTTATATTTGAAGGCAATCCAGTATCATCTTGTAATAAACTGTTTGTCCCAGTAACTAAATTAATACCATAAACTGAAACAGGTTTGCCTTGGAATAAATACGCCTTACTTGGGCATGAATCAAAAGCAACCGCAAAGACTTTTGGGCTCAATAATACTGTCGTTAAAAAAAGTAACCGGATAAATAGATACATAGCTTGTCCCTTCTAGTTATGATGTTCTAATTACTGATCATACAAAAGCCGTGCCAAATTTAACTTGTTGTATATTAAGGTGAAAATTAATAACAATTTAATCATTACTATAATAAAAATCATTTTGCATCCAAATAAAAACCATTTTTATTCATTATTTACATCAAGTCATCACATTCAAAAATGAAATATTCCCTCCTTCATGCTTACTCAATTCTTCGTCTTATTCTTTCTCTTTTTATAACGATGCAAACTGCATTGCAAATTGAGAACAGACGTTAATAAACCGATTGTCAAATTGATAATTAACTATAAACAGTTGAAATATATAAATTATATTTATTGGCACGCTTACTGCTCTATTCAACCTATCAACACAACATAGATTTATTCTTAGGAGCTTATTATGGAACTACATCAATTTGAATCTAACACCAATACCTTAGTGCTATCAGTTCAAGGGGATATGGATGCCGTCGGTTGTCGAGATATTCAACCAACCATCGATGAAGTCATTGAGCAAGAGCACAGACAAGTACATATCGACCTCGCTCAAGTGGCGTTTTTAGACTCTTCTGGTATCGGTGCCATTGTGTATTTATACAAACGATTGGTCGAAAAAGAACGCACAATGCAAATTCAAAATGCGCATGGCCAACCCTTAGAGTTACTTAAATTATTACGCATTGAAAATGCAATTCCAGTAAATAGCCCAACACACTAACTGCCATTTAGTTTGAATAATGGACAGTCAATCACATGGAGAGCCGTATCATGAACAGACAACAATTGCTCATTCTAAGCTTTGGATTTCTTGCTGTTTCAGGATGTACCTCATTCGCAGAACCGGGTGAAGGTGGTGAAGCAGAAAATTATCCTCAAGCTGCATTCTCTCCAGTGATGCCAGACCAACCATTAGGCCCAGAACATGGATTACGTTTTGATTGGGAGCTTGCTGCTCGTCATCTCGATATTCTTATCTTAGAAAAAGCGGAATGGTGTTTTCCGGCAACCGTTCATCAAGCAAAACAGAACGAAGCGCGTATTGCACGTGAGCTTGAAGGCGGATTACAACTGGATGCAGCCAATGACCTTATCATTCAACGAAATCTATTAGCTCGACTCGAACGCCAATTAGATTATGTAAAAAGACAAGAAACCTGTCAGCCACCTTCTGATTCAAATTCGGGTAATTCAGACATCGAGTTAGCACAAAAAATTTATGATCTTTTAAACAAAGACAACCAATTTGCTTTTAACTCTGCTGAACTAAACCCAAAATACGTGGTTAATTTATCTGAAGCTTCACAGTTATTAAAAAAACACGAGGATTTCAAATTACTCATTACCGGTCACGCTGACGCCATTGGCGAAGAAGATGGCAACCAAGAACTCGCACTCAAGCGAGCGAAACAAGTAAAACGCTATTTAAGTATTTTTGGTCTTTCACTCAATCGCATACATGTCGATGCTGTTGGATCCAATGATCCTTATTTTGAAGGAACAGAGCCACACGTCAGACTAACCAACCGCCGAGTCACCATTGAGTTATTAGAACTCGACCAACCCTTAGAACTTGGACAATAAAAGAGGACAAGATCATGCGTATTCTTCATATTCTACTTATCACCATTTTGTTCTCTACTGTCTCAATGGTGCATTCAAAAACTATCGATGATGCCGTTCGCGTCGGAGATGTAATTACCATCATGCTACCTGGTGAAGAATCGCTAAATAAAGCGTTCCAAGTAGATAAACAAGGACGCGTTATTTTACCTGAAATCGGCCCTCTATTTGTCGCAGGGAAAACCGAAGCTCAAATGGTATCAAGTGTGACTCTACGTTTAAAAACCATATTGCAAGACTTGCGTAACCTACAAGTATTCATCAGTAAACGTCAGTTAATCATTAATATTCAAGGTTATGTAAAACAACCGGGGGAATACACATTATCAGATGGTGATTCCGTTCAATTGGCCTTGTATGCCGCTGGGGGGCTACGCTCTGGTGCCCAACTTAACCGCTTACAACTTCGTCGTTCAAACAAAGTAACAACCTTTAATTACAAAGCATTTTTGGACTCAGGGGATCAAGCGTTACTTCCTTCTCTTCAATCATTAGATACCCTGTTTATCCCAGCCTCTCCAATGGTGGGCAATATCGAACAAGAATTTGACCCATCTAAATTGTCTCAAGCGGGTGATGCAGCAGATGGTAAAAAAGCGATCAAAGTATTTGGCGAAGTAAATGCACCGGGGACTTTCTCTTACAAAGCAGGCACAAACCTTGTCGATGTATTAATGCGTGCTGGTGGCGTCACCCGTTATGCAGGTGTAGAACAAATTCGAGTTATTTCAAAAAACAAACCCGCTCTGTTCAATCTAAAACGCTATTTAGATACTGGAGATGACAGCTTATTGCCACCACTTGAAGTAGGTTCAACGATCTTTGTTCCTAAACAAGAAGAAGAAATTAAATCAGGCTCAAACATGGTCTATGTCATGGGTGAGGTAGCAAAACCGGGAGCGTTTGAGGGAAAAAAAGGCGCAACGTTTATGGATATCCTAGCAAATGCCGGAGGCCCAACTCGATTTGCAGAATCTCGCCAAATTCGTGTTATCAAATCAAATGGCGTTGTGATCAATTTTGATTTATCAGGTTATACCGAAGGCACTAACTACCAAAGACCCCCACCGATTTCAGCCGGAGATGCGATTTTTGTTCCTGAAAAAACAGACATGAATGAAAAATCATGGTTGAAAATAGCACCAAGTCGCGCAGTACGAGTATTAGGTGAAGTACAACACCCAGGACGTATCGAATGGTCCGATGAAATGTCATTTTTGGATTTATTGGCACACGTGGGTGGCCCTACTTTACGAGGTGACACCACTCGAATTGAAATCGTAACGCCCGACAGTGATGGTAACAACCAAGTGTATACGTTTAATTTAGATTCATTTATCTCAAAAGGAAAACCTGATTCTTCATTACCAACCATTCGAGCGGGAGCGACTATTCGAGTTCATGATTTACCACAAGATCCATCAGACAACAAATCACAATGGGTTCGTCAAAGTTCAGACAGCTCTATATACGTATTCGGTCAAGTAAATGCAGCCGGTCGTTATCGCTTCACTAATGAGATGCATTTTTTAGATATTCTATCCGCCGCAGATGGCCCAACAATGGATGCCGATATTCATAATATTCGAGTCACCCATCGTGATAAAACGTACGCAAAAGTGAGTAAACTAAACTTAGCATTGTATTTTGAAACCGGTGATGAATCCCTGCTTCCTATCGTAAAAACGGGCGACACCATCTACATTCCAGAGAAAAATAGAGCGTGGGTAGATGAAAGTAAAGAAAGTACGATTCGAGTACTAGGGGCGATTAATAAACCCGGTCGTTACCGCTTTAATGACTCAATGACCTTATTAGATTTACTGGCCGAAGCGGGTGGCCCGAGCGATGTCGCTTATCTTGAAAAAATCAGTGTCGTGAATCATTCATTAGATAAAGGCCAAGCAAGAACCTTTGACCTTGTTGAATTTAGCCGAACGGCCAATTTTAGAAGTATTCCCGTCCTAAGAGCCGGAGACACAATTTATATCCCGAATAAAGACGAAAGCCTAATGGAACAAGTGCGTGTTGGGATTAAAGATGTTTTCCAAATCGTCGCTACGGTTGCCCTAATAGGAGCCTTGTAATGAAAATACCCCCATGCAGCATGGAGATTGAACAAGTCTTTTTGCAATTAGAACAACAAGAATGTCACTCACTGTGTATTACCTCAACCAACCCTGGAGAAGGGGTGACTTCATTAGCCCAAGCGTTAACAGAGCGACACTTACTGGCGGGTTATCGTACATTGTTGGTTGATCTTAATTTGCAAAACCCGAGCTTAACAGCCTTGTCTTTTTTACCAGAACAGAAGGATGAAAGCCCTCATGCTTCTCATTACCTTGCGCTTACCCAGCAAGATAATGTCGTGCTTTCAGGGCTTCCAACGCCAACAGATAAAGCAAATATAATGGAAATGCGTCAACCGAAGAATCTTAAAAAACACATAGCCCAATGGCTTACCGAGTTTGATAAAGTCATCATTGATTCGTCCGCATTATCTCAACTCAATGCTGACAGTATTCCTGCTCAAACGATCGCAGGATCGTGTGATGGAACCCTCATGGTTATCCTTTCTGGACAAACATTACAAACCGAATTTAAAGCCGCTATAGAGACATTAGAGAGTAACAAAGCCAATATTATCGGCCATATTTTCAACGACAAATATCAACCCAGCTTTAAAAATGAATTATGTCGTGAAATCGAACGCTTACGTTTTTTACCTCATTGTTTATCTACTAAACTAATTTCAATTATTAAAAATAACCGATTCTTATCAACAGTGGTGTAACTATGACAGATTCTATTTTACTCTTTGAAAATACCCAACCGACTTCTCTTGAAGCCATAAGAGTATTACGCCTGTCACTCTCGAAAATTCTCGATCGCCTTGATGTGCAAAAAACGGTTAAGAATCCTTGCTTATTATGCTTCTCAGAGTGGAGCACCAACCTTGTTCTCCACCCAAATAATCCAAGTAAAAGCATCACTATCGCATTAAGAAAAACCAAACATCATTGGCAACTTGATATCATCGATGATGGTGAAGCGTGGGATCCAACGGCACAACCTAGCAATACCGATATAGGCGATTTTTCATTAAAATGCGGTGGTCGTGGGATTGATATCATTCAAAGCCAAACCCATACCACCACTTACCATTCTTTTGATACTCATAACCTTTTTTCCATGACATGGCTCCGTGAAAATAATCAAAAACGCCCTCATATTTTAATCGTAGAAGACGACGTCATTCAGTGTAAATTATACAGTGCTTACTTAAATCAACAGTTTGATATTACTCTGACAAACAATGGCAAAGAGGCCTTAGATTTTTTAAAAAATAATACCGTCGATCTCATTGTTTCCGATATTCAAATGCCAGAAATGGGTGGATTAGAATTACGTCAGCATTTAGAGCAAGACAAAGACATTTCGATTCCGTTTATCTTCTTATCCCACTTACAAGACACCACAACGGTGAATAGTGCCGTTGATTTGGGCATCGATGATTACCTAGAAAAACCCATTAAAAAAGATCAACTTCTTTATACTATTCAACGTGTTTTAGCTCGTTTCAATCAAGTTTATCAATCGCTATCCAAACAAGTTAACCAAAAAATCACGCACACATTATTACCACAAATAGAGATTCATTCTCCGCATTGGAAACTCGCTATCCAGCAACGGAATACCGGACATGGTGGCGGTGATTTCGTGCTCTCAATGGATGATGACGACATCACTCAGATCTTATTGGCGGATGTCATGGGGCACGATGAAAGTGCGAAATTCTTTGCTTATGCTTATGCCGGTTATATTCGAGGGTTAATGCAAAACTCAGATCTAAAGGACCCAGCACAACTTTTATCTACCCTCTCAAACAATGCGTTCAAAGACCAAATTTTGTCACAAACGATGCTGACAAGTTGTTGTGTGAGTCTTCTTAATTCAAACACGTTAGCAATCAGCAGCGCTGGACACCCACCGCCAATACACATCACAAATCGCGGCCTTAGTATCATCAATGTTGAAGGTACATTGCCGGGGTTATTACCAAACACAACGTATCAAGAAACTAAAATCACCTTACAACAAAAAGAACGTATTGCTTTTTTTACTGATGGATTATTTGAATCCGGAGATTCTTTATCAGAACGAGAAACCCTTGAAAAAGCAGTGAAACAACAGTTAATTAATACCTTTGATTTACCTATCGAATCAGCAATGGAACAGATAATGCAAACCTTTGATTCATTAGCCGGAACACCACCAAATGACGATGCTTTATTACTGATACTCGAAAAACAATAACACACACATTCACACCATAAACGAGCAAGGAGTTCATCATGACATTTCGACTAAAAACCATTATTGGTATTTCGATTATTCAGAGCGTCATGCTACTTGTTCTTGTCCTTAGTTCAGTAAAATTCTTATCTGACTCTAATGAGCAACAATTGGTGACCCGCTCAAATGCAACATTAACTATGTTTTCAAATGCCATAAAAGAGTCGCTAAAAAACGGTAATGACACCGAAACCACCAGCTTAATGCACGATCTCATTGCTCTTGGGAAAATATGCTACGTTAAAATTTATCGTCAAGATGGTACTCTTATTATTCAAGGCGGTCCAAAATTGCATGAAATACCAAACCCCAACAGCCCAATTTTAGATAATGCCTCAGATGGTAGCTACGACATAGAATCCATCATTAGCAGTGACACCAAACCCATTGGACGAGTTGAAATAGGATTTGGCACCCATGGAATAAACTCATTTTTCTCCCGAGCTAAATCATGGATATTTGCCATCGCTTTTATCGAATTTTTCATTGTTATTGGGCTTTCCTACCTACTCGGTAACCTATTAACGAAAAACCTAAACAAACTAAAAAAAGCCGTTGATACGGTGGCAAGAAAAGGCCCAGGAGAGCAATTGGAACTCACCTCAACGGGCGATTTAAATGACGTAGCAAAAGCATTTAACTCAATGTCATGCAATCTTGAACAAAACTATCACGATCTAAGAGAAGCCCGCAGTGAAGCCGAGTCAGCGAATGAAAGTAAAGGACGATTCTTAGCATCGATGAGTCATGAAATTCGAACGCCTATGAACGCCGTCCTCGGTTTATTAGCCATACTAAAAGAAACCCGACTGAACCCAAATCAACGTGATCTCGTTGAAACCGCAACCGACTCAAGCGAGTTATTACTTTCTATCATTAATGATATTTTAGATTTCTCTCGCATGGAGGCAAACACTTTTTATCTCGATAATAAACCCTTCAACCTTCATGACTGCTTGCATCACGCTTTACATGGTTTCCAATCCCAAGCAGACAAAAAACAACTGCAATTAACCTTATCTATTTCTGATAATGTCCCTGAATATGTTTGCGGCGACGTCAATCGATTTAAACAGATCTTATTAAACCTTATTGGTAACAGTTTAAAATTCACAGACGATGGATTTATATTACTCTCTTTAGATATTCAGCCAATGGAAGACCGCTTTGTTCTAACGGGTCTTGTTAAAGACTCAGGGATCGGCATAAAAGCAGAGCAGTTAGATTTACTCTTTGAAGAGTTCACAATGGCAGATAACAGCTTCTCCCGTTCTCATGAAGGATCAGGATTGGGGCTAGCCATCACCAAACGATTAATCAATATGATGGATGGCACGATTACCGTAAAAAGCCAATATGGAGAAGGCAGTGAATTTACGTTCCATATCATGCTTGATAACACATCCGAAGAGGACATCGAATCACTAAAATCTCATAAAAATAAAACCTCCACCGCCTCTCAATGTATTTATTCCAATGCACGATTGTTGGTTGTTGAAGATAATCTTGCCAACCAAGTCGTTATAAAAAACACCTTAAGTTATGCCGGCTATGCCATCGATATTGCCAATAATGGGAAAGAAGCGATCTCCATGGTGACAGACTCAGATTATGATCTTGTCTTTATGGATATTTCTATGCCAGAAATGGATGGTATGACGGCGACAAAAAAAATAAGAACCCTCTCGAAACGTCACGAAAAAATGCCGATTATTGCTTTAACCGCTCACGCACTTTCAGGAGACAAAGAACGATTCATAGACGCAGGTATGACCGACTACCTTCCAAAACCATTTAATCGAACGGCTTTGCTAGAATGCCTTGCCACTTATTTGTCAGTATCTTATGATCAAGAAAACACAATAAAAGGAAGTACTGTGGATAATAATCAGAGAGAAATAAACAAAAGCGACCCACTGCTTTTAGATGAGACCATCATTCAGCAAATTATCCGTGATACGGATGCTAGTGTAATGCCTGAATTAATTCAATTTTATATTATTGAGTCAAAAGAACGCGTAAATACCATCGTAAAAACAATCACAACAAAAGACCTTTACGCTCTCGAATTTGAAGCTCATACATTAGGAAGTAGTGCGCTAACTCTCGGAAACGTTGCCTTATCTACGATTTCACGTGAAATTGAACTACATTGTATACAACAACAGTTTGATGAAGCCATTAAGAAAGCAGCCCAATTATCAGATATTGCAATGCAATCATTCATTGCATTAGAAGAACGAAATGCACAAGGCTTCACTAATTAAAATAAAATCATAAAAATAAAAATTGCTAGGTAAAACAGGATGTTGCTTATGCTACAAAAAGTATTATTAGTCGAAGACTCCACCTCTCTTGCCATCCTTTACAAACAATATGTAAAAGATGAGCCGTACGAGTTCTTCCACGTAACCACTGGAGAGCAAGCCAAAGCTTTCATGGAAAAGAATCCACCACACTTGGTGATTCTTGATTTAAAACTGCCTGACATGTCTGGTCAGGACGTATTGGCTTGGATGAAAGAAAAAAAACTCCCAACCGCCGTCATTGTTGCTACCGCTCACGGTACCATCAATATTGCCGTCAATTTACTTCAAAGTGGGGCCGATGATTTCATTGAAAAGCCCATTCAAGCCAATCGCCTAAAAACATCAATCAGTAACCACCTAAAGCGCAATAAGTTAGAAGGGCTGGTTGAAGACCTACAAAACACCTTTAATCGTAAAAAATACCAAGGGTTTATTGGCTCAAGCTTACCAATGCAAGCGGTATACAAAATTATTGATGCCGTTGCCCCTACCACCGCCAGTGTATTCATTTATGGTGAAAGTGGGACAGGTAAAGAAGTGTGTGCCGAAGCCATTCATTATCAAAGTAAACGTAATAACAAACCTTTTGTTGCCATTAACTGTGGTGCAATCCCTAGAGACTTAATGGAAAGTGAAATATTTGGTCACGTAAAAGGCGCATTTACTGGTGCAACAACCGATCGAAAGGGCGCGGCCATGATGGCCAATGGCGGCACGCTATTTTTAGATGAGTTGTGTGAAATGGAATTAGAAATGCAGAAAAAATTGCTGCGTTTTCTACAAACGGGTCGATTCACGCCATTAGGTGGCAGTAAAGAACTGAGCACAGATTTACGTATTATTTGTGCGACCAACCGAGACCCTCTAACCGAAGTCAACGAAGGTCGATTCAGAGAAGATTTATATTATCGTGTTCATGTGGTTCCTATCGAAATGCCCCCACTTCGTGATCGCGGAACGGACATTATTGATATCGCGGTTTTCTTCTTAAAAAAATACGCCAAAGAAGACAAAAAGAAATTCATCGCAATGAAGCGAGACGTTGAACTGCGCTTATGTAATTACGCATGGCCAGGCAATGTCCGTCAATTACAAAATATTATTCGTAATGTTGTGGTCTTACATAACAGTACCCATGTTGTTCTTGACCAATTACCACCACCATTGAATCAAGCCACTCAACCAAAAGTAAAACAGGCGACTATTCAACGTCATATCGTAGCAAAAGAAATCAATAACGTGGCTCCAATAGCACCGATGTCAGTAGAGCCTCTTCATACCGAAACGTCGGAACCAGATAATTCATCAATACAAACCAATTCAGTCACGTGGGATCACAGTGCTATCCGTCCAATGGCCGACATTGAACGAGAAGTGATTCAAAATGCCATTGATCATTGTGACGGTAACGTTCTCAACGCCGCGGTTCTTCTTGAACTAAGCCCATCGACCCTATATCGTAAAAAACAAGCGTGGGAAGCCGATGAAGAGACAGAACAGTAATACGGCAGCCCCTCATCACTCCCATACCTCGCCTTATGAGGTATGGCTTTTGCTTGATAGCCGTGATTTTGGTGGCATTGAATCCCATGTGTTGCAACTTGCACAAGGGTTAGCCACCGTTAACTGCGTCGTTACTGTCGTTTTTTTATCCCGCTATAAAACGGAACATCCTTTACTAACGGCGCTGACTAACGCCAATATCTCTTATCATTTTCTTGATGGGAAATTCATGTCGTTATTGCATTACACTCAACAACATCCTCCCACCGTCATACACTCTCATGGATATAAAGCGGCCATCTATTCACGGTTATTACGCCTATCTTTGCTGCTATCCTCTCATAACGTACGTTTTATTAATACTTTCCACGCAGGAGAAATTGGTTCAGGAAAACTACGTTGGTATGACCGAATTGATCGATGGAGTGCGGCATTAAGTCATCATAATTTTGCGGTAAGTGAACAGATAAAACAACGCGTACACACCCCAATAACCGTATTAAATAACTTTATATCTACGGATCAATTATCCCTTTCTAACGGAAAAGAAATTGCCTTTGTCGGACGATTAAGCCATGAAAAAGCCCCCGACCGATTCCTTCAATTAGCACAACAACACCCTAAACACGATTTTCACATTTACGGTTCAGGACCAATGGAAAACGGCATCGCTCAACAAGCCCCTATCAATCTCATACTTCATGGACACCAATCCACAATGGAGCCCATTTGGAAAGACATTGGATTACTCGTTATTTGCTCACGTTATGAAGGATTACCCATGGCGGCATTAGAAGCCATGGGACGAGGTATTCCTATCATTTCTACCCCTGTAGGCAACATGAGTAAATTGATTACTCAAGATAACAATGGATGGATCGTGGAACCCGATGACCTATCCGCACAACTCCAATATTGGTTTGACTTAGATGACTCAAATAAGGCGACCATTCAAGCATCCGCACAGCAAACCATTCAAACCGACTTTTCTACGCAAGCCATTATCCCTCAAGTATTTGCGATTTACGCCCATACGTAATGCTTCTCAAATTGAATATCGCGATTCTCAATTTGAGAAAAACACAAACAAAATAAAATATAACAATAAAAATCAATGAGATAAAAACACATTCGAGTTGGCACTCCCTTTGCTCTATTCCTTATATCAAGAATTTTCGATAAGAAGGAAGGTGATGAGATGTCAACCAAATCAAAAACAACATTATTGTTTGTGCATTATGGCGACGATTGGATCAGAGGCAGTGAAATCTGCTTGATTAATCTCATCAAAAGCATCAATCATCAAAAATTTGAGTGCATCCTTTGGTGTAACCAACAGCGCCTTGCCGATGAAGTAAACAAGCAAGTCAGCGCCGTTTATGTTACCCCCTTCACTTTATTATTAGGGTGGAAAGCACCTAAATTCTCATTATCTAATTGGTATCAGCTATACCAACAAGGCAAAGAGATTGTGGATGCTCATCAGGTTGACTTAATTCACTGTAACAGTGCCGCACCATGTCAGTGGATGAACCCAGTGGCACGCCACACTCACACCCCTTTAATTACTCACTTACACACCCAATACCCGCTTCGTGACCGCTTAACCTTGGGCATTCATTTTAGCCCTAGCCTTATTACGGTAAGTAACGCGATAGGTGAAGAATTGCTTCATGATGGATACAACCGAAAAAACCTAACCGTTATCCCTAATGGTATTGATACGACAAAATTAAATGCTCAACGCACAACCCCATTACGTCAACAACTAGGGATAGACAGTAGCGCCTTTGTTTTGGCAACATCGGGATCATTAATTCATAGAAAAGGCGTTGATCTAATTATTGATAGCTTGCATAAATTGGATGCTGTCATGCTTAACATTCATTTGATTGTTATCGGCGAAGGAGAAGAACGAGCACAATTAGAGCAACAAGCAAACCACCTTCAACTCCATAATAATATTCATTTTTTAGGCGAACGAGACAACGTTGTTGGTCTTTTAAAAAGTGGCATGGATGCTTATATTAGCGGGGCAAGAGACGAAGCCTTTGGTCTTGCCCTTATCGAAGCTTCTTTAGCAAAATTACCCGTCATTGCACCGATGGTTGGGGGGATCCCAGAAGTCATTTCTCATTATGATACGGGATTTCTCACTCAACCAAACGACAGTGAATCATTTGCAAAAGCGATCATGGTTTTTATTCAAAATCCACGTTTAGCAAAAGAGATGGGAGTCAAAGGAAAAGAAATTGTATATCGAAACTTCACTTTGTCTGAATACGCAAAACAATTTGAAAAACACTACGAACAACAACTAAGCACCTCAAATAAAGAGACTTACTCTCGACCATTACGGGCCGCAATTACGCCTATTTTCAGTCGTCTACGCTATATGTCCACACTGTTTTTTCATCATCATATTGTCTCTCGCTTTGGTGTAAATGAAACCCTAAGTAAGGAGACTCATCATGAATAAATCCAATCATATTTTGGTTCTCGACCCGATTGCTTATGCCGGAGGCTCAAAAGTCGCCACTCGCGAAATGTTGGACTTACTCGATAGAAAAAGCAATCACATCACTATTCTTACCGCGAACCCGTGTTCTTGGCTATTAAGAAATGTCGAAATAGTGAAAATGTCCCACCCAAACTGGCTTCCTTTGTCAGAACAGGGAAAAGGGTATTGGCTAAGACAATTCTATTTTTGTTTTTGGCTAATTTACACTCGAATTTTTTATGGAAAAATACACATTGCAGTAGGTGCTTCAGGGCCGGGGATTGATATGCCAATCTACTTGATGAAATGGCTATTTGGTTACCAAATTACTCAACTTATTCATGGACCCGTTGGGTTGTCACGATCCATTGGATTGTGCCTTTGCCATGCCGAACATGTCTTCTATTTAAAAAGCGCTTTTCCTTCATTAGTTGCGGCCATCAAACAAGTATGGCGAAAAGAATCAGAGCACATTCAGCAACAAAAACAAGAAGACTTACTTGCCACTCATCACTTTGATTCTTTCGTAAATGGAATTGGTAAAAAAAATCTACCGTCACAATGTCAATATCAATCACCGCACGTATTTTGGGCGGCTTCAACGTTAAAATGGAAAGGACTCGATTTATTACTTGAAGCCATGAATTCAACGCCAAAGGATCAAAGAACACCAACAAGCATTTGCTATTTAACACCAGAAAACAATGTATTACCGACCACATCTGTACCACAAGAGATAAAAGGTATTCGTTGGTATCACCAACCATCAAATCTAAACGCATTACGAAAAAGCAGTAATATTTTTGTCTCAACAAGTCATCAAGAACCTTTCGGTCTTTCTATTTTAGAAGCGTTAATAGCAGGGATGTGCGTCATCATTCCTTCAGATGGCGCATTTTGGGATCTCGTTTTAACGCATAACGAGAACTGCCTAAAATACCAACCTAATGATATTAAAACCCTGCAGCAACGAATCGCTCAAGCCAGCGCCCAACCGAGCCTCTTAAAGAAATTAGGTACATCGGGCGCTCATCTTGCTCAAGGCTACCGTGCAGAACATTGTTACTTAGCCATTACACAAGCAATGGAAAAAAAATCACACTCCATGATCAAGTTAAATGAGGTGAAACAATGAACCTATTTCCTTTATCACCCGCACTAAAAAACATGACACTGTATGGCAGCAGCATTATTTTGATGAAAGGGGTTTCCTTATTCATGCTCCCTTATGTCGCTAATCATATTCCACAATCAGAATTAGGCCGTTTAGAGCTATTGTCAACGTTCGCGATGATATTAAGTGTCATATTAGGCTTATCACTTCACGAAGCGTTATATCGATTTGCAGGCGCAGAACAAGACCCACATCAAAAACGAAAAATAACCGCCGAGATCTTCACCTTAACCATGATTGTTGCTTGTATTTCTTTGCCCATCATTTGGTTAATCAGCCCTTTTATCAGTGAAATTAAGCCAGAATACGCCACAACTATTGAGCTTGAATTATTATTGATGGTATTGGCGTTTGAAGGGGTAGTTGCCGTCGTTCTTGCCTCCCTAAGAATGCGAGACAAAGCGGGTTTATTTTTTATCATCACAACAGGGCGCGCTTTTTTACAAGTGGTATTAACCGTCGCCGTGCTACAACAAGGTTATGGCGTTACCGCCATTTTATTGGTTGGTTTTATCGCTGCGAGTCTTCAAATTATCGCGTTAATTTATCTTCAAGTAAAAGAAAATAAGAAGGTTAACAATACCTCTCACATCTATAATCCAGAAAGGATTTCACAGTGTTTACATTACGCTTTACCCCTAACCGCCAGTGGACTCATAGCCTTTGGTTTAAACGGATTTGAACGCTGGGTACTAGTTGATAACACCTCATTAAATGACGTTGCTCTTTATGCGGTGGCTCTAAAATTCTCACTCGCATTGACCTTGTTAATGCAGCCTTTCTGCATGTGGTGGATGCCAAAACGCTTTGATTATTTACAAGCTAAAGGAGAAGACATTACAGCAAAAATGACACAAACCAGTTTGGTATTGTTATGCACTTTAACCATCATCGTCAGCTATTTAGCACCGTTACTTATCGAAGCATTAATGCCAGTCAGCTACCTCCAAGCAAAATCCATCGTGATTGCCTTGATCATCGTTGCGGCAATTAAAGAAATGAATGAACTCATCAACATTGGCGCACTAGCAAAGAAAGAAACAAAAAAATTATTATGGATTAATAGCTTATCGACTGCTTTGGGGATGTTCTTAATCATTATGTTTACCCCTAATTATGGCATGACAGGCGTTCTAGGTTCATTAATCGTCGCACAGAGTATCAGAATGGTCGCTACCTATTTTCTTTCTCAACACAGTCATTTATTACCTTATTCACTGAAAAAAATGACCTTATTATTTATATTTACGGGAGGTTCTGTACTACTTAGTTTGTCTGGATTATCAAGCATGATGCATCTGTTACTCGGCATTGCATGTACCGTAATCTGCGTATTTATCGCTTCTATACTAAAATTAATTATCTTGCCTGACAGCAAAGAAGATAAAGAGGTTTTATGATAAATAACAACACGCCACTTCAATCAAAACCATTGCAATGGTTTACAGCAATTACCTGCTCAATTTTAGCAGGTATATTGTGGCGTTTGTTTCCTCATCCAGCCTTAATTATCGTATTAGGCATACTGCCACTTGCTGTGCTTTATGTTCTTAATCGTCCATTTTTAATGGTACTGTTTTTTGTTATTTTCTCTTTTTTCCGCATTCATGAAGTGTTCCCTCAGATTTATAATCTAAAAATCCCATTATTACTCTCTCTCAGCTCTTTAGCTGCCTTAATTTGGCAGGTGGGCATTACAAAGCAAATAAAACTGTTTTGGTGTAAAGAATTTACATTACTAACCTGTTTTCTTATTTTGGTTATCATTGGTATCATTTTTTCTGGAAACCGTCCTATCGCTATTGAGTATTTCAAAAATATCTATTGGAAAATAATACTCATGACCTTTGCGATAGCGATACTCATTCGTAGTCCACAACAACTGGCTTTTACCTTAAAAGCCATCACCATTGCGGGGGTTCTCGTTGGATTAATTGCGATTCAAAATAAATTGGGCGGTATTGGGCTTATAGAAGGAACTCGAGTCACTATTGGTCGAGAATTAGGCTCAATGCTTGGAGATCCAAACGATCTTGCCTTAGTACTTATGTTTCCAACCTCATTTGCCGTTGGTTTATTAGTGACGCATCAATTACCTTGGCATCAACGACTCATTGGGTTTATCGCTATTCCTATTCTCTTTTGGGCTGTAATGGCTACGCAAAGTCGAGGCGGATTATTAGGAATGATCGCTGTATTCGGGATTTATGGATTACAACGTATAAAATCGAAGATACTGTTGCTTTCTATTGCCATTGCCGCAGGCAGTATCTTATTTTTTATTGCTGGTATTTCAGAACGGTCATCAGGTGGAGCGGCTGAAGCAGGTATAGATGCCTCCGCCATGGGACGTTTATACGCATGGGAAGCCGCGTTCAAAATGGCGGTCAGTAATCCATTAACCGGTGTTGGATTAGATAACTTCTACGCCAATTACTTTTATTACAGCCCTCATTGGGACGGATTAAATCATGCAGTACACAGTACATGGTTTGGTGTATTGGCTGAAACCGGTTTTCTTGGTTTAGCGGTATTCATTAGCTTGGTCATTGTCTTAATCAGAAAAGCAAACCGAACCTTACAAGCCGTAAAATTGGTGCAAGATAAGATCGACCCTGCAATTTATACCAGTGCACAAGCGGTATTTGCAGGCTTAATCGGTACGATTGTCTCTGGTACCTTCTTAACTCAAGGCTTTAACTGGCCGATTTACATTTTGGCAGCGTTAGTGGTCGCCGTAAGTAAAACCAGTGAGATCGCCTTAGCAAAATTAAATAAACCAACGTCATAATATCTCACCGTCAAATCGATTCTCAAAATGAGAATTTGATACCTCTTACAAAAAAATAAAAATATCCCATTGATAAACAAAGATAAAATAATTGGCACAATCCGTGAAGTACTCATTGTATGAGTTACTAAAAAAGGAATGTCACTATGAGCACATTATCTGTTTATCGATTAAAACAATGGTTAAAAGAAGGTGAAAGCCCACTTGCATCTCGCTTATTTAAAGTGGCTACATCCATTCGTTACTTCGAACTGCCTACCCCTCGTCTGATTAATGTTCTTTTTTATGGCGTGCACAAAACCATCACAACTCAATGGCAGGCATTAACTCACCTCATTTTTTATGTGCCGGCGTTTAAAGGACGTTTACATAAACATGGGAAAAGAACCTTATTGTATGGCGGTCTTCCTTTTTTTAGTGGCCCTCTTACGATGACCATTGGCGATGATTGTCGGATTTCAGGACAAACCACGTTTAGCGGCCGCACTGACTCACCAAACCCCACTCTAACGGTAGGGAACAATGTCGATATATGCTGGCAAACCACAATTGCTGTCGGCAATAAAATAGTGATTGCCGATAATGTTCGTATCGCAGGACAAGGCTTTCTGTGTGGTTACCCAGGCCACCCTATCGACCCAATAGAACGCGCCTTAGGGAAAGCAGATTTAGACAGCCAAGTGGGCGATATTATTTTAGAGAAAGACGTATGGCTGGGATCTCGCGTTAGTATCATTGGCAATGTCACTGTCGGTGAAGGCACCATTGTCGCCTCAGGCAGTGTCGTAACCAAAAGCTTACCGCCCTTTGTATTAGCCGGTGGAAACCCAGCGAAAGTCATCAAGCCGTTAGACATTACAAGCTCAAAAACAATCAAAGAGGACATTCGTTATGAAGCATGATCTGATTGTTTTCGGCGAAGATTGGGGTGATTTACCTTCTAGTACCCAACATTTAATCAAACAGCTGTCTTATAATCGACAAATAATTTGGGTCAATTCGATTGGCTTACGTCAGCCTAAGTGCTCTATTCATGATATAAAACGTGTCTGGAAAAAGATCACTCAAGCAACAGTAGAAATCAGTGGTGATACTGATATCGCTCCTTTTAAAACGGTGAATCTAAGAACGATCCCTGCACCAAAAGGACCTATTGCTCGTTGGATAGCAAAACGCTTAATAACCAAACAATTAAAACCAATCCTTAAAAAAGCGAATTTACATCAACCTATATTGTGGACTTCATTACCTACCGTTGCCGATCTCTGCGGGTCATTGAATGAAACACAAGTGGTTTACTATTGTGGTGATGATTTCTCAGCCCTTGCCGGTGTTGATCATGAGGTTGTTCTTAAACACGAAAATAAATTGGTAAAAAAAGCCGATCTCATTTTAGTCGCGAGCGAGACTTTATTTGCCAAATTCCCACAAGAAAAAACACAATATCTGCCTCATGGTGTCGATTACACTTTATTCCATCAAACAACACCACGAGCAAATGATCTATTTAATGATGGCAAACCAATCGCTGGTTTTTATGGCAGTTTATCGCACTGGTTAGATTATGATCTACTTAACCAAGTGATTGCGAAAAATACAGATTGGCATTTTGTTTTCATTGGTCAAAATGAATTAGGATTTAATCCTTTTGATGACCATAACAATCTAAGTTTATTAGGAACAAAGCCTCATCATCAATTATCTCGTTATAGCCAACACTGGCAAGTAAGCCTATTACCTTTTGTCGATAATGAACAAATTAGAGCCTGTAATCCTTTAAAATTACTTGAGTATTTAGCGACAGGAACGCCGATTATCAGCACCCCTTTTCCTGCGCTAACCCCTTATAAATCGACAATTCACACTGTAAATTCAATCAATGAATTCTCTCAGCAACTGCATACCATCAAGCAGCAATGGAAAGAAGAGAATAACAACATCACCTCTCTTGATGCTCGACGTAGAAAAGAGCAGCAAGCTGCATTAATAAAAAATCACACATGGCAAGCAAGAGCGATGCAACTAGATGCATGGTTGGAGGCATTATGATCACATTAAGTCAGCAATTTTTAATTCTTCTTGAGGGAGCATGGCGCCGACGCTACCTTATTGTTATCCCTATTATGTTAGTTCCACTAATGGGGTTAACCATTGCGAAATTAGCCCCTAAATATTATGAATCTCATACCAGTATGTTGATTCAAGAAACGGCCAAAATGAACCCATTTCTAGAAGACTTAGCGGTTTCGACCATGTTAAAAGAACGGTTAAGCGCCTTACAAACCTTACTTCATAGTCGACATATTTTAGGGTTAGTGGCACAAGAAAGAGGTTATGTACATGAGTCGATGTCACCTCAAGCCATGGATAATGCCGTGGCTCAATTATCTAATAGCTTATCGGTCACCATGGCAGGTAAGGATTTGATTCGCATAGACTACAGTTCAAATAAACAAGAAGGCATGAAAGAGACACTTGAAGCCGTCAGTCGTCATTTTACCGAACAATTACTTGCGCCAGAACGTTCATCAATGAAAGATTCAAGCCAATTTTTATCTGAAAATATCGATTTTCGCCGTCAAGAATTGGATATTTCAGAATCAAAACTCGCTGAATTTAAAAGCCGTGAGGACACCACTTTACCGGAAATGCAAATCACGAGTCTAGATAGATTAACCAAACTAAAACAACGCCTTTACGAGCGCCAAGCCGAATTAGCAGGAGCAAAGAAACGCTTAGGCTCGATTGATTTACAACTATCAAAAACCAACCCTGTCATTGGTAAATTAGAAGAACAAATCATCCGTATTCGTGGGGAGCTAACCCTGCTTCAAGCGAAATACACCTCTCAACACAGTAAAGTACAAGGTAAATTAAGAAACCTTAATCGATTAGAAGAAGAGCGAACTCGTTTACTTTCTCAAAGCCAACCAGGGTTAAGTAGCGAACAGCTATGGGACATCGCGAGCAGCAACAGTGTTGATGATTTATCTAAAGCGCCTCCGATTTTGTTATCGCAACTAGAAGAACTGCAACAAGCCACCAGTAAAGTCGATGCATTAACCGAAGAGACCAACGTGTTAGATAGCATGATAAAAGATCTTGAAAAACAAGCCTCTAATTTTGGCCGGAATGAACAAGAACTGTACCAACTACAACGTGATTTGGCCTTAAAACGTCAATTGTATACCGATTTAGTCGAACGATTTGAGATGGCAAAATTAACCAGTTCACTGGGTATCTTTGAACAAGACAAACGAGTGAAAATTATTGATAGACCTTACACTCCTAATAGCCCTTCTAATTTGCCCACGGTTCTGTTTGTCATTGCTGGTATCTTTGGCGGGGTGGGAATAGGCATTGGTTTGGCCGTTATTGCGGAACTGTGTGACACCACGATACGAAGAAAAGATGAATTAATGGCGTTACATTCAGCGCCTTTACTCAGCCGTATTCCGCCTCAATCAAGTACGCTATTTTCTCCCTTATCAGATAAAAAAACGACATCAGATCCTTATTGTTCTTCATCTCCATTTTCTAGTTAATCGTATTTTCAAATTCATTCTCATTTTGAGAAAAACAAAACATGAAATTATAACCACTTGAATAATAAGAATTTAATAACTGGCACAAACTCTGCAATATCTAGGTTAGACACAAAAGGAGTGCGCTATGAAAACTATCATTCATGTTGTTCAACATCTTTCCCCTGGCGGCCTAGAAACTATGGTGCTAGATATGTTGGCTTTTACCAATCCCGAGCATAAAATCGTATTAGTCAGTTTAGAAGGCACACTCACAGAGTCTATTCAACGTTGGCCACGACTGTCACACTATCAAGAACAGCTTATTTTTCTTGATAAACCCAGTGGTTTTCAAACAAGTACCATTAAGAAATTGATTTCGATATTCAAAGAGCATCAAGCCGATATCGTGCATTCACACCATATCGGCCCACTCTTATACGCTGGCTGTGCCGTAAAATGGTATGGCAAAGCCAAACATATTCATACTGAACATGATGCATGGCACCTTAATAATAAAAAGCATCGTTATTTACAACGTCTTGCTCTTTCTATTTCAGAACCCAAACTCGTTGCTGATGCACATTTTGTGAAAAAAACATTGTCCCTAATGTTTAATAAGTACCCTATTTACACCATTAAAAATGGCATCGATACGTCGAAGTTTCAATCAGGTCATCGACAAAATGCACATCAAACCTTGCGTCTAAACTTACCAGAAGAAAGCATTATTATTGGTAATGCCGCACGACTTGAAATGGTAAAAGGCCAAGACAAACTGATCGAAGCGTTTCGCTTTCTTGATTCAAAGTATCACTTATTATTGGCAGGGTCGGGGTCAGAAAAAGAATACCTACAACGACTTGTTGCTGAATATCATCTTGAGAAACGAGTACATTTTCTTGGGCATATCGATCATATGCCGACGTTTTATCAAGCGCTTGATGTATTTTGCTTGCCATCAAACAACGAAGGCTTTCCACTTTCAACCTTAGAGGCTCAATCATGCGGGGTTCCTTGTATTGCCAATGATGTCGGTGGTGTGAGTGAAACCTTGTGCCCAACGTACAGTTTATTAGTCGCCAATAATGATGCCATTACCTTAGCACAAGGAATACAGGCGCTCGCTTATCAAAAAGAAACCGGCTCTCCTCGTGATTTCATACTAAAAAACAATCATGCAGGCAGTATGGCAACAGCGTACGAAAGCCTTTACTTTCAAGGAGTAACAATATGAATAATTTCATTATCGCAGTGACCTCCATCAGTATTTACATGGTCATTTACCACCATGCCTTGTATCCAATAATTTTAACTTTGTTTGCTAAATATCATCCTCAAAAAGCAACAAAACTAAATCATCGTCATTTTATATCATCGAAAAAAGATCGATATTTACCAAGTATTACGATTATCTTACCTGCTTATAATGAAGAATTATGGATAGCAGACAAGATTCGCAATTTGACGTGCTTAGATTACCCGTCAAATAAACTCACTATCATCATTGCTTGTGATGGGTGTACCGACGATACCGTAAATATTGCCTACAACACCCTACAAGAAGCCATTTGTTCCGACATTCACATTGAAGTCTTTGCCTTTAAAGAAAACAGAGGAAAGGTAATGCTACTTAATGATGTTATTCCACAATGCAAAAGCGATCTTGTGGCATTGAGTGATGTTTCTGCGCTTATCTCATACGATGCACTGCTTATTGCCGCCGCCCACTTTGAAGATCATACCGTAGGGGTCGTTAATCCAACATACAAACTATTAGACCCAAGTTCAGAAGGTGAGAAAAAGTATTGGGAGTATCAAACTAGCATCAAGCAAAAAGAAGCCACCTTTGGGGCAAGTTTAGGATCTCATGGTGCTTTTTATCTATTTAGAACCGATTTATTCACCCCATTAAGTGAAGATACGATCAACGATGATTTTATTTTACCGATGAAGATTGTAGAAAAAGGGTACAAAGCCATCTACGAACCAAAAATCTATGCTTTGGAACTTGAGCACGCGTTGCAAGAAGAGGATTTTTCTCGCCGCTTACGAATTTCAGCAGGTAATCTTCAACAGTTATTACGCTTATTCCCTCTCTTTAATCCTAAATACAAAGGCATTGCATTTACTTTTATATCAGGAAAAGGGTTACGAATCACCATGCCATATTTCATGATAATGGCCTATATTGGCTCGGCATTTCTTATTCACACCCCCATTTTTATGGCTGCGTTTATTGCGCAGACACTGGGCTATAGTTTGGGTATCGTTAGCCTGTCTTTTCCTTCTTTATTCTATCATAAATACTGTCAAACCGTGGCTTACCTTGTCGCTGGACACGCCGCCAATTTAATTGGTGGGCTGACTTATGTATTCAATAAACAACGTAGCCCTTGGTCTCGTGTACATAAATAAATGAAAGGAATATCAAGATGATAAATTCATATTATACAATTAACCAACCAACCATTAAAGCAAAACGGGCTTTTGACGTATGCCTATCTCTTATTGGTTTGCTCATTACTTTGCCTTTATTTCCATTGATTGCCATTGCCATTAAGGTTAACTCTAAAGGCCCTGTATTTTATCGCCAACTCCGCGTCGGAAAGGCAATGCCAGAACAAATCTACGTATTTGAAATGATAAAATTTAGAAGTATGGTAGAAGATGCAGAAGTGAGCACTGGCGCAACATTGGCCCTGAAGGGAGACACTCGCGTGACGCTCGTTGGACGATTTTTGCGAAAAACACGTCTTGATGAGTTACCTCAATTTTTTAATGTTTTAAATGGTGATATGTCTCTTGTTGGACCAAGACCTGAGCGACCAACCTTCTATAACAAACTAGAACATGAGATCCCTTATTTTAGTGAAAGAACCTATGGCGTTCTACCTGGAATTACTGGTTTAGCGCAAGTAAACCAAGGTTATGACACCAGTATTGAAGACGTACGATCTAAGGTTGGGTTTGACCACAGTTATGCACTGTCACTCCATTCTATTTCAAGTTGGATAAAATCAGACAGTTACATTCTTCTTATGACAATAAAAGTCATGTTATTTGCCAGAGGGCAATAACGCCATATAACCTTACTATTAATAAGCTTATAATTTAAAAGCAGTTTAGTTCTCATTCTTAAAAATTAGACAAAAAAAAAGCACATGAGGCTGTTATTATATAAACAGTAATGCGGTACACTAATTGATAATAAGGCCTCGGAGAACGACATGACAACATCACTTTCTGCTTCTATTGCGATCCCTGAACGTATGCAGAAAGAGTGGCAAAATATGTTGAATTTATTAGCAAATTTAGTTCATGTACCTGCTGCCCTTATTATGCAAACTCACGAAAATACGATCGAAGTATTTGCTGCCAGTGATAACACTGATAATCCTTATAAAGTCGGTCATCATGAAGCACTTGGACAAGGCCTGTATTGCGAAAAAATCATCAAAGAACGCCAACAGCTATTCATTGCAAATGCTTTAACTGATCCTAATTGGGATACAAATCCTGATATTGCTCTTAATATGATCGCTTACTGCGGTCTTCCTCTTTATTGGCCAGACAACACCCCTTTTGGCACCATTTGCATTCTAGACAATAAAGAAAATGATTACTCTCCAACGTATCAAGCATTACTAAAAACCTATCAACAATCCATTGAAGCGCAATTAAGTACACTCTTTCAACATGCCGAATTATTGATTAGTCATAATGCATTACAACAAGAGATCACCATCGCGACTCAGCACCTTAATGATCTCAATATTCAGTTAGCCAATGAAGTTGATTGTCGAAGAGCCGCAGAACAAAAAGTGGAATATCATCAAAATCATGATTTGGGCACTGGTTTTTTAAATCAAATTGCACTTTATCAGCATATGGATAACCTACTGAAACAAGAAAAGAATTTTGTTTTATTACACATTCATTTTGCCAATGGTTTATTGATCCAACAAACTCATGGGCATCAAGCTTTGGATCGACTACTCACCGAGTACCGTTCAAGAATAACAAAAATAACAGACACATCGATCACTGGTCGTCTCACTGCTACCGATATTCTATTAGTCATTCACGCTGATAAAAGTAAGCTACCTAAATTTTGTCAGCACCTGTCTGAAATTGGGCAATCAAATTACTACATCAATGATCAATCGATTCATTTACAGAGTTACGTTGGTGCTATTCATTCAAAAGACGGCGTGCCTCGTACCGATTTATTACAATATGCGCACGACACCATGGTTGAATGCCAAAGCATGGGAAAAACATTCACGATTTCGGATGTGTCTTTGCCAATAAAATCGAGCTTATCTGAACATCAAATCGAAAGTTACTTACTTGAAGCCGTACGCAATAACGATCTCTTTTTAAACTATCAGCCAAAAGTATGCCCAATAACTAAAAAATGGTTAGGATGCGAAGCCTTATTACGTTGGAACCACCCACGTTTAGGCGCTATATCAAACGATGTTTTAATTCAAATCGCTGAACGTAACGGCTTAATTTATGAATTAGGCAACTTTGCATTACGAAATGCGATTCAACAAACAAGTGAATGGGTTGCACATTGTCCTGCGTTTATTACTGCGGTTAATGTCTCAGCCGTTCAATTAAAAGACCCTTATTTAGTCGAACACATTGAACAACTGTTGAATGTATACCAATTATCACCTCGTAATCTGGAATTAGAAGTCACCGAAAGCAGCTTAATTGCAGATGAAGACTTAGCCATCACGACCTTAAACCGATTGCATGACCTTGGCGTTTCCATTGCGCTCGATGATTTCGGTACCGGTTATGCGTCATTCCAATACTTAAAAAAATACCCATTTGATACCTTAAAGATTGATAAAAGCTTCATTACCAACATTACCTATAGTACTGAAGATCAAAACATCGTTTGTGCGATGATAAATATTGCTAAAAAACTGCACTTAAACGTTGTTGTTGAAGGTATAGAAACCCGAGAACAAGAACAATTTATCCTCAAAGAAGAAGCCGATTTAGTTCAAGGCTACCTCTACGCTAAACCAATGGCCGCTGAGAAATTTGAAATGGGTTTATTCAATCAGTTATCCCTTGGAACCCCCTATTTCAAATTTATATAGTGGTACTAATCGTCTTCGCAGACAAGAATGGTCAACAACGCCATGACCAAAAACAAGAATTAACTACCATGTCAGAGTTTGATGTATCTGTTGGTAGTTTCTAAACTCATCAATAATCTGTTATTCTTGCCGAAAATATTGCACAGTAAAAATGAAGTCAGCATGAATATTCAAAAAATAGAACAAGAAGTACAACAATGGTTAGAAGATGTCGTTATCGGCCTAAATCTTTGCCCTTTTGCCGCGAAACCAAATCGCAATAAACAAATCAAAATCTTTGTTTCTGAAGCGACAACGGAAGAAGTTTTGCTTGAAGACGTACTTCAAGAGTTAATGAATTTAAATTCTAAAACAGCAGAAGAGCTAGAGACCACCTTGGTTGCTATTCCAAACATGCTGCAAGATTTCATGGATTACAATTTCTTCTTAGATTGGGTTGATGCGCTACTCAAACAACAAGACTGGGAAGGCACTTATCAAATTGCGACTTTCCATCCTGATTATTGCTTTGGTGGTGCTGCACCAGAAGATGATGAGAATTTAACGAACCGTTCTCCTTATCCTGTCCTTCACCTTATTCGTGAAGAAAGCATGGAAAAAGTGTTAAAGCACTATCCGAACCCTGAAGCGATCCCAGACACAAACATTGCTCGTGTTGAGGCTCTTAGCCCTGAAGAGCGTCGTAAGTTATTTCCTTACTTGTTTGTATAAGCTACGCTAATTCTATAACCAGATTTGATTGGAGAGATCCCGATGAAACGTATTGTTTTATATGTGGCAGACAAATGCCCACATTGTAAAGACGCACAACGCTACCTTGACTCTAAAAAAATTGCTTATCGATTAACCAATGCGAAAATGCAAAGAGGACGTAAGGAATTACAAGCCATGGGCGCTCGTTCTATCCCTGTTCTTAAAATTGGCGATCAAGTGATGGTTGGTTGGAATCAGAAGAATTTCGATAAAATGTATAACAGTTAATAATAAAAATGGAGCTGATTAGCTCCATTTTTGTATCTGTAAGTTTATAATTTTACTGTAAAACCTGAATAACTAAAGATCCACTGAAACCAAAAAAATCAAGATAAATATTTTTTAACTGTCGATTTCTTCATCATTATGCAATTCGCTATTTCTGATGTCTTGATATACCTAACCTAAGTGAGTTAGTACCTACTTACTGTTTTTTTTAATTCATAGGTTATCCACAGACCAGTCTCATTTTCTAACTTGATCACTCGCTCAAAAATCACTATCTTGTAGCCAAGTCAATTGATAACACAACATATAGCTATATTTAAGATTAAGTAATTATTTTGAGTTTATGGCGCGATAGAAGAAAGTTTGGTTATAAAGTAAGTAGTCTCTGACCTCTACTTACTTTATAAACCTAGTTAAAACACACAGAAGGAGTTCAACTACTTAGATAAAAATTTTAAAACACCAAACAACGTCTAGTAACAGCTAGACCTAAAAATAGCGATGGCTGAGTTGTGATTTCAAAATGAAATTTAGCAAAGAAACTCTCAAAAAGCCATCAATGTTCAAACTTTTAATTGAGGGTTTCACTTATGAAATTCACGTTTAAAGAAGAAGAAAAAAACTCAATGGGAAAAAAGACTATAAAAACAGTCACTTTTGAGTTGAAGTACAATGCAAAACTTTTGTTTACTGCTATTGGGTTTTCAAAATGGTTTTTCAGCGTATTAGAACATACAAATTATATTGACTTAATATAACCTTAAAATAAGAAGGAGAGTTATCTCCTTCTTATTAAAAAATAGCACATCCGTTAACCGAATATTTTACTCCAAATACTCGGATTACGTTTTTTGTGATATTCAGATCGTAAGTCATCAACTTGATTTAATGTGTCTTTTGCTTGTTCTAGGTTTCCTGCGGCAAGTTCGGATTTGACACGATCAACAGAAACAGACAATTTGTTAAACCCTTCTTGATATAACTCTTGTTTTTCTGGTGAGAAGTTCTCTTGTTTCAAGTAATCAATTAACGCATCTAATCGCATTACTGATTGAGTCATTTCATCAATTGAACTCGCATCTTCACTTTGCTTAAATGCCAGCATCATGTCTTTCATCGCTGCTTTAGTATCAACAGGAGTGCTAATTAAGGCTGGTGTTGTCTCAATCACATCCGTAGATTCATTCGTAGTATTTGCAGCAACGCCAGCAGAAAAAGTCAGGGCTAACGTTAAAAATAGAGTTCTCATAGTAATCCTTTAAATAAACGAGATGGGCAGTGTAATGTATTGCCTCTCATACTCACAGGATTAATATGTTTCAATACCATAACGATCCGTATTTTTGTTAATCAACAGTAAGACTATCCACATAAATAATGTAGTTATCTTCTTTATTTACTTCCCCTTTAAGCGTCACTTTATCGTTTGGTTTCACTTGTAAGCTTGGCATTTTATCGGCGTCAATTTTCACATTTAATGAACCGGTATTGTCTTTAAACAAGTACACTTCTTTTCCTAAAGGTTCAACTAAGTAGCCAGTTAATAGAATCGGAGTATCATCAATAACTGCATTCGCATTTAATACCGATTCAACCGTGTTGATTCCATATACAGGCTGTGAAAATTCATCCTGATAATTAGCATCGTGATCGTTAGCCAATGCAAGTGTAGACGTACACGCTAATATAAGTGAAAATAAAAGAGTTCTCTTTTTCATAATGATTCCTTAAATGTTGTTATGTAAAAAATAGTGCAGACTACTATTAACATTTATAACTCCATTTTATTATTTCATCCCTAATTAGTCATAAATATAGAGCAGTCTTGATGATATATCTATTTTTTGAGATTACTCTTAGTTTAAAATGATATCAACTATTACTTTATCCTTAATTCATTTGAATTTTAAACACGATAAATCCTCATTTAAATTAACGTAGTTAATAACAATACGGCTAAGAATGACGTTTATATACGTCTCAGAAAACATTCTTGCAACCTTACTATCTTTAGATTTAACCATCTGATATACAAACGATCCATGACATAAACATCAACGATAATTTATATTTTCATTTTGAAATTTAAGGCGTAGAGTCATACGTAATATTTTTATAGAGGACAACATAATGACACCAAAAGATAAATGGCTATTGGATCAAATGCTAGAACTAGAAGGCAAAGACCTAACTAAGCTCACCAAACAAGAGAAAGAAGTATTTGATGCATTCGAAGCAAGATCTCATGAATTTGGATTAACGATTGAAATTGCCACTGAAGCGCCTATTGGTGATATTGAACAAGGTACATCACCTTATACCATTAACCAAATGAGACACCACTTTCCAAACCAAATAATTATTAAACGAGCTTTAGATTAAGAGTTAATATAATTTAATCGTTGTCTCATTGTTATTATTTTATATGGATAAATAACATCAGTGCAAATATACGATAAAGAAAGAAGATTATGTTATCTTGACATCTTCTTCCTTCATCGTATTATTATCACTTCATTAATCGAGGATTACTTTAACGATTTTAATAACTGTTTTATCACACTGACCAAGCTCATAAATACAATCATCATCACCAGTAATGGCAAGAGAACTCTCTATAGTGTATTTAAGCTCACTTTACTATTCTCCATCTGAGATACATTGTCTTTTACCGTTGATATCAACTCATTTCTAAACCATTTATGGCTTGGATCGTGTTTTAGTTTTTTTAACCAAATCAGATAATTAGAAATCTGTTTTGACTCAAAAGGCGGCTTAAGTACTTGAAGTTGTAAACGCTCTTCAAACTGCAACGCCATTGAAAGTGGCACAGCGGTTAGATAATCAGATTGGCTACATAACAACATATTACTGAACATTGAACGTCCATGATAAGCAACTTTACGCTTGGTGATGTCTATCGAAGTATAATGACCAAGTGTGTACATCTGATTTCTTGTTCGCTCTAAGACGGCGTGCGTTTCACCCATGTATTGAGACAGCGTAAGCTCTCCCTTAATTCGCGGGTGATCTTTGCGACACACAATCATAAATTCACCATCAAAAAGGTGGGTGGATTCTATATTGGGGTGATTTGGTGGAACAATATCGATCATTACATCAAATTTTTGAGTCAACAACCCATCGTACATGGTTTCATCGTTGTCTGATTGCTCGAACAATTCTAATGAGATGTTCTCTTTTGGTCGATCTGCAAAAGTTTTAAGCAATATCCATTGAAGATGCTCTGGCGCTGTCATGACAAATTTTCGTGTTGATACATTTGGATCAAACTCACCAAACGCTTGAAAAACACCATTAAGCTGTTGAATTGGGGCTTGGATCTCTGCGTATAAACTGGTGGAATAAGAAGTAGGCACAACACCACGACCACTACGTACAAAAAGTTCATGGCCAACTTCTTTCTTTAATCGCCCTAATGCGGTACTGATCGTCGATTGGTTGGTATTAAGGTGATCTGCGGCCTTACTTAAACTGCCCAACTCCATCACTGCTGCAAATACCGCTAATAGATTAAAATTTGGAATATCATTACTCATAAAGACTCACCTTAGTTGTATTCACATCACCCGAGTAATTTACTGTAAAACAATGACATGCGTGAACTCTATTCTTACTTATTGAGAGGCTCACCACAATAAACCCGCCTAAAGTTAGCACTATAACCCAAGAAACTCATCGTAAAAGCGATGAATTTAATTCGGATTAGCCTCTATTTCTCACTCTCTCAGGTCACTATGATTAACGACAAGAAATTACTTCACTGTCTAAAAATATAAGAAGGTCGTTACCATGACTAATACATTTAAAAAGCTGACTCTACCTATCACTATCGCATCGGTTTTATTCACATCACACGCTACTGTTGCAACCCCGATAACAGAAGCGACCTCTAAAACAGGTCAAGAGCTACAAACGAGCTCTGCGGCTCAATACCAAAATATTGATCTTGATGCTCGTTATAAAAGTGAAGTGCTGTTTGAACATAAATCAAACCTGTTCTGGGGTAAGGGTGATCGCATTAAAGTATTGTCTAAGACGGGCGACTCTCTTGCTTTTACCGAAGAGTCTGAATACGTACACCCTATCCTGACAAAGCATGGTCGTAAAATGGACCAAGCAATAATTCAAGTGGATAATAATGTTTACCTAGGTTACGGATTTGGTCTTGATACACCCGTAATGATTGAAGGTGATGACGGTATCATCATCGTTGATCCGGGCGAATCTGTGCAAATGGCAGAATCAGTGCGTGACCAATTCCGTAAGATCACTGATAAGCCAGTAAAAGCGATCATCTATTCTCACAACCATATTGACCATATCTCTGGCGTTCGAGCTTGGACTACCGATGCTGAAGTCGCTTCAGGTGAAGTAAAAATCATCGCGCAAGAAGGCTTAACTGAAGCAGTAGCAAACTGGTCCTCTAACCTAGGTACGTTATTTGGTCATCGAACCTCTTACACTGGCGCAAAACATGTGGAAGAAGGTGAACACGGCACAGTAAACGATGGTCTTGGTCCTCGCTTCATGCAAGGTGATATCTCTTTCATCGAACCAAATACGCTGATTGAAGCGAATGGCACGCTAGACATCACGATCTCAGGCGTACATATGCAAATCGTAAACGTACCGTCTGAAACTAAAGATGAGATCGTGGTTTATCTGCCTGAGCAAAAGATCCTACACGCAGCAGAAGTACTGCAAGGTGAAAACTTCCCGAACCTACATACGATTCGTGGTACTAAATTCCGTGATCCGTCGATGTGGTTCAAAGGCATCGATACCATGCGTCAGTTTGATACTGAAATCATGATCAACTCACACGGTCGCCCTGTTGAAGGCAAAGAAGCGGTCGCTAATGTTCTGACCTCTTATCGTGATGCGATTCAATACACTCATGATCAAACCATTCGTTATATGAACAAAGGACTTACTCCTGATGAGTTGGTTGAAGTGGTTAAGCTACCTAAGCACTTAGCTGAACACCCTTGGTTAGGAGAGCACTACGGAACCGTTGCACACGCCGTTCGTCAAATTTACGTTGGCTACAATGGTTTCTTTGAAGCTGACCCTTGGCAGTTAGAGCCAATGGCTTATGAGCAACGTGCAAAAGCGTTTGTTGAGATCATGGGTGGTCGTGACAACATCATCAAAACAGCAAAAGCGGCCATTAAGGCTGAGAACTACACGTTTGCCGCAGAGATCCTTTCTTACCCAATTACGGTAAACACAGAAGATACTGAAGCTCGTCAATTGAAAGCCGTTGCTTACAAAGCGTGGGCAGCAGATCAAGTAAACATTAACTGGAGAAACTGGGCATTAAACTCAGCCGCTGAGCTTGAAGGTACTCGTGATTTCTCTAATATGATCAGCTTCGCTTCAGTAGATGTGTTAACCGCATTACCAAGTAAGCAAATTTTCGACATGATGACATCGACGCTAATTGCAGAAAATACGCTGAATGTTGAAATGGCATTAACGTACAATTTCTCAGATACTAACGAATCATTTACGATAGAGATCCGCAACGGTATCGCTCAACTACACAATACCGCATTAGATAATGCTGATGTGCAAATCAATACCTCTCGTAAAGTACTAAACCAAATCTTGATAGCAGGACCTAATGCTCAACAGGTGATTGGTAACAACTTACAGTCAGGTGATTTTATGTTCTCTAACGGCAGTATCAAAGATTTTGGTCTTTTCATGAGTTACTTTGATAAACCAATGAGCCCTGAAAATATCATGCTTATCGTTCGTTAATACTGTCAATAGTTAGCGTCCAACAACCTAAGAAGGGGATCAACATTGGTCCCCTTAATTTTATGTAAGGAGCCATACCTATGATTAAAAAGTTCACCTTACTTTTGGCATTTGTTTCTTCACTGAGTTTTGCTTGTGGGCTGCACCAAGATACAGGGTTTAGCTTAGTTACCGAGCCGGGTTCATTAGATGTATTTGCAGAAATCATTGAGGTAAGAAAAAATAATACCTTTGGTAATGCCAATAAACCCGAGCACTTTCAATTGTTCTCCATTAAATCAGCGTTAGCCAAACCAAATGATCACCAAATAAATTTTAATCTATTTGAAGCAATCAAAGGGCATTACAGCAAGGTCACGCTTGAGCAAAGCATCAATATTACTGGCAGAGAAACCTTGCCTGAAAAAGAAGAGTTGCTGCTAATCACAGAACTTGATGTGCTAGATGCACTGGCAACAAAAACATTATCGTGGGATGACGCGAAGAAAAACCAATTGGTCATCATTAATGGAAATAGAAATGATGTTGAAACGCTAGATCGTTGGTTTGATTCTCTATTTTTATCAATATGATCCCTAATAAAAAAGCCCTGTTACTGCATTCACAATAAAAGGGCTAGAGGTTTAACTTATTTCAACGGTTTCAATAACTGCTTAATCACACTCGCCAAACTCATAAATACAATCATCATTGCGAGTAATGGCAGCACAATCCACATACCTATGTGCAGTGTTGGCTCAAGTTTAAAGCCCCACTTCACTAAGCTAAAGACAATCGCCTCAGCGCCCATCACAGCAACAAAACCTGCGGCTAATGCCATTACCCCGTATTCACTCCATAACGTCTGACTAATACGCTGACGGCTTGCACCAAGCGTTCGATAAAGGGTGATTTCGCGTTGGCGTTGATACAAACTCAAACGAAGCAAAGTGAATATCAATAATACGCCACTCACCACACCTAAACCTGCCAATACACTTAACGACCACGTAATTTGCGCAAGCATGGCTTGGATCTTTCCACCCATGGTTCTAAAATCCAATAAACTCACGGTTGGGTAATCACGAGCCAATTGATTCAATAACGTATTTTCATTGTCATCTATTTTAAAACTCACTAACCAAGTGGCGGGTAAATCGGCAATCACATCCGGTGTGAAGATAAAATAGAAGTTCGGTTTCATGCTCTGCCAATCCACCACTCGAATTGAATTAACCACCGCAGAAAAAGGCTGACTATTCACTGAGAAACTCAACGTATCTCCAATTTGAATATTCAAGTCATTGGCAACATCTTGTTCTACAGAAACCCCATTAGAAGTCGTCCACTCACCCGCAGTCACTTCATTATGAATGGGTAACGCATCACGCCACGTAAAGTTTATCTCACGTCGTAATGCTTCAGAGCCTTGCCCTTCCCCTTTCATTTTCTCTTTGGTACTTTCGCCGTTAATGTCAGTAAGACGACCACGAACAATCGGATACCCTTCTGAGCGGTCTAGCTTTTCATTATCTAATTTTTGCAAATACTCTTGTTGCTCATAAGGGGCAATGTTCATCGCAAATACGTTTGGTGCATCTGGCGGAAGCGTTTGTTGCCAGTCACCCAATAAATCGGTTCTTACTAACCAAATCACCGCAACTAGCATCAACGAGCCAGACAACGCAGCCAATTGCATCATGCTGTTTTTTGGCGAACGCTTAATACGGCTAAGCGCTAATGTCATGGCAGGGCCCCATTTAAAGCGACCAAATAAATACACTAAACCATAACTAATGCCAGCGAGTAAGATAAACAACACCACTAAGCCGACAGAGACCATCCAGACTAAACTGTTAGTGCCATACATCAATAAAAAGGCAACGATTGGAACAGCAACAAGCCATAAACCCTTTTTAGAACGATTGGTTGTTTGAGATTGAAGAACCGCAATCGCAGGGGTATCTAATAAACGTAATAGAGGGATGCCCAATGCAGGTAAACCAATAAATAGCGCGACTACAGAGCCAAATACAAATGGTTGCCAACCGTAGCTTGGTAGGTTCTCAGGTAAGATCCCCGCCAATGGAATACGTAATAATAACTCTAGCCCAAGACCAATAAGAGAGCCCGCCACCACACCAGTAAAGAACATCAGCCCTACTTGGCTTAATAACCAACGCTTCAACCATTGCTTACTTGCACCCATGCTTTTTAACATGGCAACCGTATTGGCACGGCTGGTCGCATAATGTTGACACGTTAACACCAAGGTGACCGATGCCATTAATATCACCATCAAGATAGTCAGCGATAAATACTGCTTGGCTTTTTGCATTAAATCGGCGGTTCGACCTTGCGTTTCTTCGCTTATCCACCGCTCTCCTGCCGCTAATTCATAATCACTTTGCAATAAAGAAATCGCACTGTCGTCCCCTTTAAATAGAGTTCGATATTTCACACGACTCCCAAGTTGGATCGCGCCGGTTTTGTCTAAATCAGATTGATGAATAAACACACTTGGCATGGTTCTGAATGGGTTAAACGCTAACTCAGGTTCAGATTCAATTACACCACTGATTGGCAACTCTGCATCACCAATGGCTATCACATCTCCAATATTAAGTTCGAGTAATGATAAAAGACGATCTGCAATCCATACTTCACCTTGTTGAACGTGAGTATGTATTTCATTGTTAGCTCCATTCAATAAAAGCTCACCGCGAAGTGGGTAATTACTTTCAACGGCCTTTACACTGACCAATTGCATTCCTGTATCACTGAATGCCATGGTTTGAAAGCGCACTTGAGAAGATAAAACTAAATTTTGGTCATGCGCTTGTTGCAAAATAAACTCGGGGGTTGGGTTAGCCGAGCTGAATACTAAATCAGCCGCCATCATAGAACGACCTTGTTCTGTCATGACTTTTTCAACACGGATAGCCAAGGCTGACAAGGCAACCACACACGCAACAATTAAGGTTAACGCCGCCATCACCGGCCATAACTGACCTTGCCAAATCTCACGCCAACTCCAGCGTAACACCATTTTATTGCCTGATTTTTTTCCTTGCTGCGACGCTTGATTTATTCCCATTACGACACTTCCTTAATGCAACCTGCATTAATCGTTAATGTTCGGTCACATCGTTCTGCAAGTTTAGAGTCATGCGTGATTAAGACTAATGTTGTGCCGTGTTTCTGGTTCATATCAAACAACAACTCAATGACATTTTCAGCCGTTTGTTGATCTAGGTTTCCTGTTGGTTCATCCGCAAATAAAATACGAGGCTGAGTCATAAACGCACGAGCCAATGCTACACGTTGCTGCTCACCACCAGACAGTTGAGAAGGAAGATGGGTTTCTCTACCAGAAAGACCGACAGAATCTAATAGCTGTTTTGCTTTAATCATATCTTCCCCTTCACCGCGTAAAATTGCAGGTAACGTGACATTTTCAAGGGCGATTAACGAAGGGATAAGTAAAAAGCTTTGAAAAACAAAACCAATAGATTCACTGCGAATTTTCGCACGTTCTTCATCGTCTAACGTTGATAGCTTTTGGCCTAATAATTCAATTTCACCAGAGCTTGGGACATCAAGCCCAGCCAATAAGGTCATTAATGTCGATTTTCCTGCCCCTGAGGTGCCCACGATGGCAATACTTTGGCCAGAAAGGACATCAAAGGAAATGTCATTTAAAATAGTCAGTTCGGTCTCATTCGAAATAACGGATTTACTCACGCCGTTAACAGTAATTACTGATGTCATATTCATATCCTTTGAGTCTATTTTTATTATTTGAATGCTATGTTTGCATTGTATACCTAAGCACTCGACCGTGAGCAAACTCATTTACACTTCTTTAACCAAATGTTACTAAATTCTTTTTCTTTGCTTTACGCTTAAATAAAGGTTGCAAAGTGTCGCTAACTTTTTCATTGTTACCTTAATCCACCTTCATTATTTCAAGGATGACCATGCGCCGTTTTTTTACTTTCTGTTTCTTACTTATATCCAGTTTTCTACTACCTTTAAAGAGCGCCTATAGCCAAACGTTATTGATTTTAGGCGACAGCTTGAGCGCCGGTTATAACATGCCCATTGAGCAAAGTTGGCCTTCATTATTACCAACACAATTAGCGGTTTTAGAGAAAGACACCACAGTAATTAATGGCAGTATCTCTGGCGATACGACGGGCAATGGATTAGATCGACTTCCCGCGTTATTAACGCAACATAGCCCTGATGTCGTATTAATTGAATTAGGTGCAAACGATGGCTTACGTGGTTTTCCGCCACAAAAAATTAATTCAAATCTAGAGCAATTAATTAAACTGATTAACGCCTCAAATGCCCAACCGCTATTGATGCAAATCCAAGTACCGCCTAACTATGGTAAACGTTATAGCCAAGCGTTTGGTTCACTTTATCCTAAGATCAGTGAAAAACATGACATTCCTTTGGTTCCTTTTTTCTTAGAGCATGTCATCATTAAGCCAGAGTGGATAATGAAAGACGGCTTACACCCAACGCCAGAGGCTCAACCTTGGATTGCTGAATTCATGGCAAAAGAATTATCCCCTTACTTATAAGCAATAAAATAAAAAGTAACAGTTTTAGAATCTACGGAGAAAGTATTAATGGAACAGATCAATGTTAGCTTCATTGGCTTAGGCGTAATGGGCTACCCAATGGCTCGCCATCTAAAAAATGCAGGTTTCTCAACCACGGTTTATAACCGCACTGAAGCAAAAGCAAAACAGTGGGCAGAAGATAATCAAGGACAATCAGCAGCGACTCCACGAGAAGCCTCTCAAGGCTCAGACATCGTTTTTGTTTGTGTCGGTAATGATGACGATGTTCGCAGTGTCATTTATGGCGAAGATGGCGTATTAGCAGGCTTAAAGCCGGGCGCTATTTTAGTCGATAACACCACAACCTCTGCAACGCTAGCGGTTGAATTAGCAAAAGCCTGCGAAGCACAGGGCAATACGTTTATTGATGCTCCGGTTTCTGGTGGCCAAGCTGGCGCAGAAAACGGAGCATTAACGGTAATGTGTGGGGGAGATGAACATACCTTCGCTACCGCAAAACCTGTGATCCAAAGCTTTGCAAAATCAGTGACGTTACTGGGTGAAAATGGCCAAGGTCAACGTTGTAAGATGGCAAACCAAATCTGTATTGCTGGCGTATTGAAAGGGTTAAGTGAAGCCCTTATTCTTGCCGAAAAAGCCAATTTAGATATCGATTTAGTGGTTGATACTCTGAAACACGGCGCGGCAGGTTCATGGCAGATGGAAAATCGCGCAAGCACAATGGCACAAGATAAATTCGATTTTGGTTTTGCGATTGATTGGATGAGAAAAGATTTAGGCATTTGCTTAGATGAAGCAAAGACACACGGTATTTCACTTCCACTAACAGAAGAAGTAGATAAAGAATACCAAGGGTTACAAGAGCAAGGCTTAGGCCGAATGGATACCTCTGTATTAATCAAAGCGATTAAAGAAAGAGTATAACTTTGCGTCCAATCTCTGATGTTCACTAAGAGACAAACAATAAAAAGGAGATCTCATGATCTCCTTTTTTTATACCTAATAGTTAAAGCAAGTGTGTTACTTATACTTTAAAACGAGACAATGATTGTTGAAGTGTTGACGCCAATTGCGCTAATTCAACACTTGATTGCGCGGTTTGGTCAGCACCTAGTGCCACTTCACTTGCAGACAAACTCATGCTTTGAATGTTACGACCAAGCTCTTCGGTTACCGAATCTTGCTCACTACATGCACTTGCAATTTGAATACCCGTATCAGCAACTTTCATCATGGTTTCTTCAATCATTTGAATTGATTGACCCGTTTGAACACTTTGCTCTACACAGATACGAATTTTAGAACAGCTTTGATCCGTTGCGATCTTCGCGTGAGCAGCACTTGCTTGTAGCTTCTCAATGATATCGACAATTTCACTGGTTGATGCTTGAGTACGACCTGCAAGAGAACGAACTTCATCTGCAACAACAGCAAAACCACGCCCTTGCTCACCCGCACGCGCGGCTTCAATTGCGGCGTTTAATGCCAATAGGTTCGTTTGATCGGCAATTCCACGGATCACTTCAACCACAACACTGATGTTGTTTGATTCACGTTCTAACTCTTCAACCAATTCACCGGCTTGTTCAATATCACGAGATACAATTTGAATCTGCTCGATATTTGATTGAACGTCTTGGTTACCTTGTTTTGCTTCTTCCGATGCTTCTAATGCTGATGTAGACGCGGTTTCTGTGTTATTTGCCACTTCTGCAACCGTCGCTTTCATCTGCTCCATAGCTGCCGCTACCGTTGTAATATCAGATTGTTGTTGTTGCATGCCACGAGACGATTGCTCTGAAATCGCACTCATTTCTTCTACTGCTGCAGAAAGCTGAGTTACTGCAGAAATTGTGTCTTCAATAAGAATACGTAACTGGCTTTGCATTTCAATATTCGTATCGGCTAATGCACCCAATTCATCATTTCCAATTTCATTACGTTGAAGTTGGAATGTTAAATCACCAGAAGCAATTGCTTTTGATTGCTCTACAACAAGGTTCAATGGACGACAAATTTGACGCGCCAAGAAGAACGTAATAAAAATCATGAAGGCGATTAGTGCAGAGAAAGAGACTTTTGTAATGGTAGATACGTTCGCAATACTCCCCATCATAGATACGCGATTATCTGTAACAAACGTTAAGTTTAATTTCAATAATCCGTCCATTGCAACACCAACATCTTGAAACTCTTTGAATGAACCTAGTAAGTTCTTCTGTGCTTCCGCTCTGTTATCTGCACTGACTTGAGCAAGGAAAGGTTCAAGTGGAGCCATATAAGCTTTCCAGCTGTTGTTCACGCGGTCAAAAACTCTTTGTTCACCATCGCTAACAACCGTTGCGCCATACGCCGCAATTAATTTCTCAACATTTCTCTCTTGTTCTTTTAGAGAAGTAATCAGTCCCGGAAGTAGATTTTTAGGATAGGTTAGTGCTGCGTATTGATTTCGACGCAGCGTGTTCATTTCAAAATTAATATCTTCAACCGAAAGTAAACTTGGTACCGTAGAGTCCGTAAAGTTTACTACCGTATCTTCTACGTTTTTCAACTCTTGTAACAAGAAAATAGCAAACGCTATCATCACTAAACCAATTGCTGAAAATACAACGGCAATTTTGGTTCTTACTGCTAAATTTTTGTAACTCATGATGTTTTACAACCTTAAATAATGTTTATAACTCATCCATGAGTGCGTACGCCGAATTAATGTTTCTTGTAATTATGTTTATCGGCAGGATCGCGACAAAATAAAATAAAAAAGATCAAAAGTCATATATTTTAACACCACTCAAAATGTTAATGAACACGGTAAAATGTGAATAAAATTGCAATACATTTCATTACTTACATTTAAAGCGTAAAAAAAGTGGCTATTGAATTACTTATTATCGCAATTCAATAGCCACTTAATTTATAACATTGTTAAATCAGTCTTTAACGGGTTCAATCGTCAAAATAATACCGTCAACAGACACGACACAAACCATGGTTCCTTTTGAAATATTTTCAAAACTTTTTGCCGACCATGTCGTATCGCCTAGCTTAATTCGACAATTCCCGGCAAGCACATCGTCATCTAAACGTGTTATTTGTCCCAATAATTGTTTGTCTTTTTGATTCAACTGGCGTGTAGAGTCCGATTTAATGTCTTTTTTATGTTGATAACGCCACCATAACCACGTTGAAAACAGTGAAAAAACAGAAAAACTAACCCATTGTAACTGCCAACTCATTGGAATAAATGAATATAAAATACCAACCGTTACCGCAGATAAACCAATCCAAAGAAAGTAACCCGCCGTTCCTAGCAACTCACCAGCAAGCAGTAATAACCCTAACGTTAACCAATGCCAATGATTCATTTGTTCAAAAAATTCCATCATGAACTCCTATTTAGGACCCTCTTTGTCCACTTTAAACATCTCAGCAATACCCGCAATTGAGCCCATTAAACCTGACGCCTCTAAAGGCAGCATAATGATCTTACTGTTCTCAGCTTGCCCTATTGATTTTAGCGCCTCGGTGTATCCTTGAGCAATGAAGTAATTAACAGCTTGCATATCACCTTGAGAAATTGCCTCTGATACCATTCTTGTTGCATTAGCTTCTGCTTCTGCTGCACGCTCACGCGCCTCGGCTTGTAGAATAGCGGCTTGTTTGTCACCTTCAGCTTTTAAGATCTCACCTTGTTTGTGACCTTCTGCTTTTAAAATCTCAGCTTGACGCTTACCCTCAGCTTCTAGTACATCGGCACGCTTATGACGCTCGGCCTTCATTTGTGCATTCATTGCCGCCGTAAGATCCGCTGGTGGCTGAACATCTTTAATTTCGATACGAGTAACTTTGACACCCCAAGGGTTTGTTGCTGCATCAACAATGGCCAATAGTTTCACGTTAATCATGTCTCGTTGGCTTAGCATTTCATCTAATTCCATCGAACCTAGAACAGTACGCATATTGGTTAATGTTAAATTACGAATTGCGTGTTGCAAATCGCTCACTTCATAAGCCGCTTTTGCTGCATCGACGACTTGAACAAAACACACCGCATCAATAGTAACGTTTGCATTGTCTTTTGAGATCACTTCTTGAGCTGGAATATCAAGAACCTGCTCCATCATATTGATTCGTTGTCCAATGTTATCAATAAATGGGATGATTAAATTTAGGCCCGGTTGTAATGTTTGCGTGTATCGACCAAATCGTTCTACCGTCCAATTGTGGCCTTGAGGTACGGTTTTTACACCAAGTGCGATTAATACCAGAACTACAAAAACCAGTACACCAATGGTTATTAACGTGTCATATGCCATTATTTTCTTCCCTTTTTAATTGATAATTTTCTAAATATATCTATGTTTTATAAATAAAAATGGTTATTTTCAATCATACCTAATTATTAACATAAATGTATGGATGCACTAGGCAGTTATTAATAAAAAATAAGACTACTTCATCGAAATAGCCTTATTGATATTTGTATAACGTTAATAACCGTTAAATATTAATATTTCACTTGGTAATTCAGCGTATAAGTACGTCCTCTGCCTTTATAATCATAAGCCGCTGCATCGTAGTGACTAGAATATAAAATTTGAGCACGTTGTCCCCATGCCGTTGTATAGTCATTATTTAATAGGTTTTGAATACCAAATCCAAGACTACCCACGGGTAACTCATAACTGCCGACTAAATCCAGTACCGTGTAGCCAGACAATTTATTGTCTTTTGCATCTTCATAATCAAACATCGTTTGGCTTTGTACTTTAAGAGCAAGATCTGATTCATACCAACCAATCCACGAATTGGCTTTTGATGTACTTGCCTCGCCTGCGCTCAAATCATCCCACTTACCGTCTGTTTGTAATTCAGAAATAACATAATGACCTGACGCACCCACTTGAAGGTTATCCATTACCCAGTAAGACACCAACGCTTCTGCCCCATATACGCGTTTCTTATTATCGACATCTTCAATTAATAACGTATTTTTATTGTATTTAACCGACTTGTCCGATTGAGAATAATACGCGGCAGTTTGGAAGCTCAACGCATCTTGCTCTGTTCTAAAACCAATTTCATAGCTGTTGGTTTTTATCCCTGACATCTTAGAATCAGATACGTTAATGCTATTTTGAAGCGCATAATGCCCATTAGCATCTGCGGCGCCATAACTGCCTTGACCGTAATACTTTGCCGGATCAGCAAGATCGAAGCCTTGAGAGAAATTCGCCCATACTTGTGAATCAGAAGTCAGCTTATAAATGGTACCAAGGTTAAATAAACCCACAGAATAACTGGTTTCGCCACCCGGAACCGCATCAGCCGATGATCCCTTACCTGCTGCAATTTTCTTTTGAATTTTATAATCAACAAAATCATCGACCTTATTGTTCATGTGTTGGTAGCGGTAACCCCCTTCAATAGACCAATCCTCTGTGATATTGAAATCCGCTTGAATAAAACCGGCGACAGAACCAACCTCAACTCCCGGGTAACGACCTACTTCAGCGTACGTTTCATTCACTAAGTTACCCGAATTATTGGCTATTGTTGGATCAAATAAGGCCTGATTACTGTCAAACTTATCCATATAAGCATCCACACCATAAACCAAGTTCACTTTACCAAACGACTTAGCTAGAGCAGTTTTTAACGAGAATACGTCCGTCGTTTGTTGTGATGCACCTTGGTAATACGGAGTATAAGTTTGATCTTCTTTACGATACGACGCTTCTACCATTAGTTGCTGACCCAAAAACGCAGAATCATTATAAGCCGCACTTAACATGACCCGTTCTGTGCCGTGCTGACGATCAGATTCAAACCCTTTCCTTACATCAACAAAATCACCATTCACAATGTATAAACCATAAGGAGAGTCTTGTTGGCTGTCATAGTATTGCGCTAAGAAGTTAATGTTTTTAGTGTCCGATATCGTCACACCAACCGTACTTTGCAAATCGATAGTTTTGTTATATTGCAGAGAACCTTGGGATATATCAGGCGTAATAATGTCGCCATCTGCATCAAAATAGCCTTGAGTTTCGGTATAAACAGCAGAAACACGAGCGGATACATTGTCACTTCCTCCAGAAACAGATTGTGCAACTTTATAATCAAAGTCATCCCCTCCATTCAAACCAGAAGAACCGCTTACGTAACTTTCAAATTGCAATTCATCACTGTCTGCTTTCTTGGTAATAATATTAATCACCCCTCCCGTCGCCCCTGCGCCATAAATAGACGTAGAGCCGGAAAGAACCTCAATTCGTTCGATATTAAATGGGTCTATCGAATCCAATTGACGGCTAATAGGACGAGAGGATTGAAGCGATACCCCATCAATCATCACCAACATGGCACGGCCACGTAAATTTTGACCATAATTCGTTCTTGCGCCACTGCTCACATCCAAAGATGGAATGGTCGCAGATAAGATCTCGCCTAATGTTTTACCGCCACGGTATTCCTGTTCGATTTGCTCTGAATCCACAAACCAAACCGTTCCTGGAATTTCACTGATCGCCTTTGGTGTACGGCTCGACACCACCACCATAGTTTCTTCTGTTGAAGAATAGTCCTCAGCTTGAGCCGATAACGTAACAAACGTCGTTGCTGATGCCACTGCGATAGCAACCAATGTGAGCGGATAATTCCCTTTTTTAGCGTTCATTTCTGTTCTCTTTTTTATATTTATATTGCACTCAAATAAATACGAATGATAAAAATCCGTATTCAACTATTTATTTTTGATAAAAAAACACTTGGTTTAATGACTCAGCTACACTTCAACAAGATCATTAATAGTCGATGCTGAAATCCATTCAATCATTCCTTCACCCGATCGAATGTCGTATAACTCTTCTTCTGATAATCGATTAATAATACTGGCACTTCGCCACGCCATTAAACTGAGTTGAGGCTCTGCAATACCATGACTGTGCATACCGGCATTCACAGCAAATATTTTATTTGTGTTACTGCCTTTCCATTTCAATTCAAAATCAGGAGTCAATTGATAACGACCTTGATCATCTAACTCTAATAAAGGAAGTATTGAATTCAAACATGCAGGGTAAGGCGATTTAAACCCAGTCGCTAAAATCACAATATCGGCGTGATGAACTTCGGCTTGTTGGCTTAAGGCATTATGTATATCTAATGAGAATCCAGACGCGGTTTGCTGTAATTCATTCATCGTACGATGAGGCAATAAACGCACCCATTTGTCTTCTTTCATCACATCAAAACGATGGTATAACTCACGATAAATATCGAGCAACGCCAATTGCGTAATGCCATCGGATGTTAATTTTTGAGCCGTAATTTCAGAATGTTTCACTTGCGGGTTCAATTGCACAAAGGCGTTAACATAATCAGGCGTAAAGAACTCATTGGTGAATGACGCTTCATCTAATGGTTGAAAATTAGAACGACGTGATACCCAATCTAGTGACGATACTTTTCCCCATTTTTCACGTAACACATTTAAAAATATATCCGCACCACTTTGACCGCCCCCTACAATCATGACCCGCTTACCGGTAAAATCGCGATCTCTTAATCCCATTTCAGCGGCATGAAATACCTTAGGCCCAATATGAGGAATAGCACATTCAGGCACAAAAGGAACTTTGCCTGTGCCTATACATAAATTCTTAGCTTCATAGGTTCCGTTTGTGGTTTGTATCTCAAACGCATCCCCATTAAATTCAATATTTTCCACCGTCGTAGAAAACTGAACATTACTCAGTTGTTGTGCAACCCAAGATAAATAATCTGAAAATTCATGACGACTAATACAACCCAATTCTGCCGATAAAAAACGATAAAACTTTTTGTTTTTAACCAAGTAAGACAGAAAGGAATACGGACTTTCAGGGTAAACCGCACTGACTAAGTCTTTTAGATACATCGTTTGCATATTGGTGTTATCCAGTAATAAACCCGGATGCCACGCAAACGACGCTCGGCTTTCAAAAAACGTCGCTTTAATTTGTGTTTTTGGTTCTAAAAGCGACGCAACACTCAGGTTAAACGGACCAACGCCTATACCTGCCAAATCCAATTTGACGTTCATATTATTATTCTCCATTTAATATTATTGTTATTGATTAATAGCCAGGTATAACGGGTTATCGACTTTATCGTCCATATCTGGAAGCATACGAGAAGCGCTAGAATCCGTACTGTGTTTAAACTTGGCTAAATTAAGGCCGATACGTAAGATCCTTGGTTTAAACAGATCCAACCGTTCAAATCGGTCTTGGTATTCAGGGTTCGTTTGCATATACGCTTTTATACGTAATGCGAGTAACTGATAAAAATCCATTTCAGGTAGCCCTAGCTTTTCAACCAACGGCGAAATGAAACGCAACACGGTAACAAAATGCCCTGTTTGTAAGTCATGAATAATCAACTCTTCAGGCAATTTAACGGTCACATTTTTAACCATTTCATTGAGCGTTTCTTGCTCTGCAATATCACGGTCAACTAAACGCATATCTCCTTGAAAATCTTTTAACAAAATACGTTTAGGGTGTGAATTTTCCATTACTAATGTCACATTTTGTCCGTGAGCAATTAGCGACACCCCATATTTACAAAGCAAATGATAAAAAGGGATGACTACGGCATCAAATAACTTATTAAGCCACGCTTGTGTCGAAAGCCTTGAGGCGGTGATGTATTCAGAAATAAGAGGAACACCATCAACATCCGATTCCATGAGCGCAGCCATTAATATCGCCGTTTCACTTGTCGCAAGTTTAGATTGTGCGGACTCTCGCCATATCACACCTAATAATTCATGATAGCGATAAGGGGCATTGATTAAGGATTTATAATCGGCTTGAGCGACAAACCCAGCCGCCGGTTCTTGCAGTATTTCGGCATGTTTCTCGACAAATAACGGGTCTGTTTTGAATACAGAATCAAGCCAATCTGAGGCAATCGGCCCTGCTAATATATAACGCCCAGGAATACCTCGATAACATGAGGTATTCATTATAGTTAAAGGCAATTTAATGTCATAACTGTTCGGTCTTGTCATGTTGCTGAGTGTACGAATAGACAGCTGAGGCAAGAACTCATCGCCAAACTCACCTAAATAAATGAGGGTTTTCTCAGCCATTTCTCGAACAAAAAGAATCGACAACTTCTGATGCCACTGCCAAGGGTGAACAGGCACAAAAGTATAGTCACTGATATCAAGATTAAAAGACGATAATACCGCCTCCATATTATGCAATTCATTGTCACTTACCGCAGAAAGAACCAACTGCTTCCAATCCACTTCTTCACTTGTCGCTTTCTCTAAAATAGAATGATGCACCGCAACCCAATTAAGTTGAAATGATCGATCTGCTTCTGGCGCATACAAAACAAGATCATCACTCCCCCAACCTCGGCGACCTTTATTAAACGCAAATTTTGGGTGCCCATCAAAGAAAAGCTGTTGTTGTTCGCAAGACAAAAACGCCAACTCTTTGGCTGACCAATTTTCTTTACGTAAGGCCAATTTGCAATCACCCAATAACGTCGCGTTCAAATCTTCAAAATGCTCCGCTAACGCATCGTCGCTCATGCCAATCAAGCTCTGAACGTCACGCATAAATTGCGTCGCTAAAATATCAGAATCCAACCCATTTTCATCTTTACGAATTAATGAACTCGGCTCTATCACCACTTGTCCCCAAATATTGCGTTTACCTGAAAAATGGTAATGAATATTTTCGGTCAGTGTTAATGACAAATCAGTAGGATTCTCTTCAATCTTAAACGCCTGCTCGTAGGCTAATTCACTGATTAGTTTCGCCACCATTTTACGGTTTGCACTTGACCAATGAGAATGCAATGCTATTTGATCCATTACCATTGCTCCGTAAAAAAAGCGTCTCGTTCAAGCATCATTAATGCTGAACGTTTATGAGGGAAATTAAATTCAAAACACTTGCGGTAACCCACCTCTTGAATACGAGTAAATAAGCGTTGATTATCCGCTCTTGGCTCTAATACGATTCGTTGAGTTCTCGCATCATCAATAAACAGATAATGGCTGATCGCTCTCATCCAACAATTAAAATAATGCGCACCTCGAAACTCCGATTCGCCGACTAAAAGATGAATACCACGATCGTACGGTTGCACATCAAAATACGGACTTAATCTGTCTTCACTGACCCAATACGCTTCGACATAACCAAAAGGTTTGCCGTTAAACTCACCGATTAATGGCATAATATGATCATCATTAAGACGTTCTTGAGCAAAATCCGTCAGTTTTTCCTTACTCCACGCTTGCTCCCAGAAATGAGCAACTCTAGGATCATTCATCCACGTTGTGAGACGATCCATGTCTTTTTCAATATCAAACACTCTAAAGCTAATCTCAACATCAGCATCATGATCATAGCGTTGATACACTTTGCCTTTTGGCATTTCAGGACGTAAAGGATGATGGCGATATTGCGGCAACGACTGTACTTCCATCAATGGAAATAACGTTGATGCCGTGTGTAAATGCCAAGGCTTTGTGTATTGATAAAATCCTTGGCGTGATAAATGGCATTGATAGATAGCCGGTAAATACTGAGCTAACACATCAGGAACATCAGAGGCAATATGGAGTACATCAATCATTTTATGATGACTGAATACATGATCAATTTCTTGAAGGCATTGAGTAATAACCGATTGCTCTTCAATATCTTGTGTCGACAAGGTAAAACTCATTGTTGGCTTAAGATCTAGATTCAGAATTAACGTCGTATAATTAAACATTCATAGCATCCTTTACATGAACTAATGGATTAGGTAAATCAAAGTAGATCACAGCAGGATCAAGGATTGAATTCTCATTCATGTTCTGTAAATAACAGTAGAAATTTCCTTTACAACACAAGGCATCGCTGTCTAAAACATAATCTAAACACTGGGGATCGTTAACCCCCTTATCTCTCAATATTTCTAATTGTTTACGAAGCTCCTTCATTAATGTTTTTTCGCTCACGTCACAATAAGCCGCGATGGATGCGATCACATTAAAGGTCGAGTTTATAACTAAATAATACGCAAAATAACGTCGAACTTTCTCATCATTCCAATAGTTTTCAATATCTTGCTTAGTTTGATTTAGGGCTTCAGGAAAGCGTTCAAATGCAAGATCCGTATACCCTGTTCCTTGGCAATCTCGATAATACATTCCAATAGGAAACCCTTTTTTTAACTGCATAACAATATTCTGCTGATGAGCTAAAAAGACAACGCCATAATTCGCCTGAAGAGTAAACAAAGGCACCACTGCATATTGGCAATACGCACTGAACCATTCCTGAGCAACTAACGATAAGTTTAATTTACTCGACTCAGCGTATTGCTTTATTCTTTTTGCTAATAGGCTTTCACCACCATAAGGATTCTGCTGAGTTAACGTTGCCAGCACTACCGCTTCTTCTTCAGGCTTAGCACTTAATGGATTTTCACGAAACGCCACAAGACTCTCGTCTATCACTTGCCCTTCTTTAGTCATTAACCCTAAATAACTTGGCTCTTGCATCACTTGAAAGCCTTGCTTATTGCCTAATTCTTTACTTATGTCGGTGTCATTAAATAACTGATTTAACCGTGTTCCACGAACCACTTCTTTAAGAGATAAATTACGAATTGAATTTGTCAGCTTAACGCTGAGTGAAAACTTAAGCATATAAGGAAGTGACGGAGAATAAAGAGAACGCGTCGATGAGGTTGGATACCACGTCGAGCCAAAAGCGCCTAGCTCTCGAATTAAGCCTTCATTTAAATACGCCTGAATATCCCCTCTCTCTTGCAGAACCTTCCATTGCCATGGATGAACAGGAAAGACAGTTTCTTCTTTTTTCAGCGCACAACTAAGATCGATGAATAGCGCTCGATCTTGAAAGACTAATTCATCTAATCGCTCTTGAGCGGTTTGCTCCCCAGATGAACCAGAGATAAGAATGGATTGATTTACCGCCAACCAACACAGTTGAAATTGACCACCAAGTTCTGGTGAATAGGTTTTTGCATCCTCATCCGTAAATTGCTCTCTGCTTTTAGGCGCAGGATGGAATGAATGGCCGATAAGTAAACCTTGCTCTGCTTGCTGAAAATTAAGTGATTGGGAAAATAACCTCTCCGCATAAGGGCTTCTGCTCACCCCAACGTACGTATTTGTATAACTCTCTGTCACCCGCTCTAAAAAGATCGCTTTTTGTTCTTTAGAAATAATACCAACCAATGCAGGTTGCTCTAAGACTCGTAACAATACTTGCTCAAAGCCTAACGTAGTCGCTTCATCTCCATACAAAACAGCAGGAAAACAATATTCATGCAAACCAACTGAAGAGACATAATTAAGTGGTATTTGAATTTCATGCCCACCACTTAGGGGGATAAGATAATAAGCATCATATTGATCCTCTACAATTTGAATTGCCGAGCATTCTCTTGCTAAAGAATTCAGGAAACATGCCGCAGGCACATCATTACCACTGTTTATTATACTGTCCAATTCACCATTAGTTTTCATAACATTTCCATTGTTTTTAAATAACAAATACGAATGCTAATGATTCTCAATTAAGAGATCAACTACTTTTTACTGAATTTATAAAATAAAAACTTCTTTTATAGAACTAAATGTCCTAGCATTTAAAAATGTACCTAAAGAAAATAAATATGTTATTTATCAATAAGTAAGTAAAATTCGTTATTTCCTCATAAGATACAAGAAATACGCCCCACCAATTAACGATGCCAATAACCCCGCCGGGAACTGCCATGGAAACCACACCGTTCTTCCCACCCAATCAGCAAAAACCAGTAAACTGCCACCGATTAAACTGGCAGTTAACAATTGGTGAGACGCTCGATATTGATGAAGTGAACGTGCCATATGAGGTGCCAATAAACCAATAAAACTGAGTGGTCCAATAATGATCGTACATAAGGTCGTCAATGCCGCAACAAGGAGCAATAAATACAACCTAACTCGCCGACAAGACAAACCGACGCTGCGTGATGTTGTCTCTCCTAGGCTAATAATATCTAACCATCGATGGCTGCACAGTGCTAACAGACCGAATATGACAACCCCCGTCCCCAGTAGAAACACATCCCCCATACTCACTAAATACGTCGACCCTGAAAGCCATGTTAATAGCGCCATTATATTATCTTGCCCGGATGACATTGCGATACGTAAAAAGGCATCTAAACCGGCGCTAAGCGCAATGCCAGTTAATAGCATTTGTGTAGGGGCAAAATTTTGTTTTCGTCCCATCAACCAGATAATAGCCGTCACTGATGCGGCGCCAAGCGTACCTAGTAACATTTGCTCGTGTCTTTCTACGGCAATACCAAATACCGCCCCTAACACTAAAGCTAATGCCGCCCCAGAACTGATGCCTAAAATTTCAGGGCTTGCCATTGGGTTGGTCGAAACACGTTGAATCACCGTCCCCGCAATCGCCAGACCTATCCCGGCAAGAAAAGACACCAACACTCGTGGAAGTCGAAGCTCTAAAACCGAAGGGTTCAACGACAATAGCCACCCGTTTTGTCCTTTTCCCAGCAATAAAGCGACAAAAAACAACACAACAATAAAAAAGCAAAGTGGCATCAACACGGAGTATAGCGTTCTATGTTGATAATTAATTTGAGTACTTTCTCTGGCTTTCATATCAGATTGAAATGCATTTTTGTTTAATAACCAAAGAAGAAACGGAGCCCCAAGCAAGGCGGTCATTGCGCCTGTCGGTAATAGCTCCCCACCAACGCCAGAAAAAGGTTGAATGATCAAATCAGAAAACAACAACATGACACTTCCGACGGCCCCACTACTCAAGATTTGAGCCGTTAACTTACGAGCACCAAACATACGAGCAATCGCCGGTGCGACAATACCAACAAAGCCAATCAATCCGACTTCACTGACCACCGCTGCGGTAATAAATATCGCCAACGTCAGTGAAATAACCTTTATATGCTTAACATTCACGCCAATTGAAGACGCCACACTGTCTCCTAATTGAAGCGTCGATAATGGCTTAGAAAGTACTAATATCGCAATAATAGGGACAGTAATAAGGGGGATTAGTGCCGTTACACTCGACCAATCATTTTGATTTAGCGTCCCTGCTCCCCAAACAAAAACACTGGCTAACTGTTGCTCATTTAACAGTAATAACATGGTATTTAAAGAACCAAAAAACAGGCTTATTACCATTCCCGCCAGAACCATATGAACCGGAGAAAAGCCGCGTCTGGCTGACAATAAAAAAACAATACAAGTCGCAATTCCTCCTCCTAAAAACGCAGGAATAAACCCATTAATGGCACTGTTAACGGGAAGAAATAAAATACCCAATACCATCCCGAGTTCAGCCCCCGCCGCAACACCCAGTGTGGTGGGTGAAGCAATAGGATTACGCAAGACAAACTGCATAACACAACCAGCCACAGCTAAAGAAAAACCGCATAACACAGCAATAACAAGACGTGGAAGATAAGTAAGATGGGTAATTAAATGTTGGTAATTAGCAGAATCATAATGCGCGCTCGTTTGCCACAATAAATTCAAACCTTGTGAATAAGGCGCGGTCCATTGCAACAACCCTAAAACAACAACCACCACAACAAAAATAAAAAGGCTGAGACGTAATACTATCCCTTGTGGTTTTTCAACCTCATTAACGACCATTATTGAGTTAACTGCTGAGTAATATGATCACTGAAACGTTGAGCTGAAATCAAGCCACCAAACGTCCAAATAGCAGGCAATTCATAAACCGAATCGGTACGAGTAAATGCCATCGCTTGCCATAATGCAGAGTGAGTTAATTGTTTTCTTTCCGTCTCTTTTAGAGGTCCAAAAATCAACACATTGGATTGTTGATACTGCGCTAACTTTTCGACACCTGTGGTGGTAAATCCCCACATATTAGTCGGTTCATGCCATGCGTTAACTAACCCCATCGCATCAATCGTATCTTGGGTCAGCGATCCCTCACTGTGAATTCGAACCGTTTTATCATTAACAAAACGGAGAAACAAAAACGGTTTACTGTTAGATTGAAGACGATGAACGTTATCTCCATTAGCAAGCAATCGTTGTTCTGTTGCTGCTATCACTTTAGCCGACTGCTTTTCTTTATTAAACAAGACGCCCAATTGAGTCGTAATGTCTTTTGCTGAAGACAACGGTGCCTTCTTATCATTGTAAATGGTGTACACCAATGTAGGCGCAATGGCATTTAATTTCTCATACATCGCAGACATATGTTGGTTTATCAAAATCACATCAGGGTTTAATTCCGTCATTAATTCTAAATTAGGCTCTCTTCTTGATCCTACATCCATAACAGATTGATTGAGCTTTGGTTCCATCACCCACGTTTGGTAGCCTTCTACATCGGCAGCACCTAACGGGACAATCCCTAAGCTAAGTACGGTTTCCGTTAATGCCCAATCTAACACCACCACTTTTTTAGGCGTTTCCGTAAATTGAGTCGTACCCAGTTCATGCTTGATTTCCATCGCTTGAACGGAAGAAATAAAAAATAGAATGATAAAGCCAATGAATTTGTTCATGTTGCTTTCCTTGCGGTTCTTTTTATATTGTTGGAACTTAAGGGATATAACTGATCGGTTGACCTGTTTCAGGATGTGAAAATAACGCCAACTCCATGCCATAGATCCGCTGCAATGTTTCACTGGTCATTAACGCATCAGGAGAACCTTGCGCGATGACTTTACCCGAATGTAATGCAATTAAATGATCGCTAAATTTGGCCGCCATATTGACATCATGTAAAACCATGATCACAGTTAAGCCTAATGTCGTATTCAATTCTCGGATCAACGCTAACAGTTCATATTGATGGGCAACATCCAACGCAGAGGTGGGTTCATCCAATAAAATACAATGACTCTGTTGAGCCAATAACATCGCAACCCACGCTCTTTGGCGCTCTCCACCAGACAATGTGGCAACAAAACGATCGTTGAATGAAGTGAGGCTCACTTTCTCGATGGCTTCATCAACCAACTGGTAGTCAGCTTTGGTGTAACGACCAAATGCGCCTTTCCATGGATAACGGCCAAAGCACACAAGCTCACGCACTGTTACACCATCGGTGATTGGAGGGTGCTGAGGAAGATAAGCGACATTAAGCGCAAACTCTTGGGGAGAGAAATGACTCGCGGCTTTTTCATCAAATAACACCGTTCCTGTCGTCGGGTTATGGTGACGGCTAAGTAGCTTAATCAAAGTAGATTTACCACAGCCATTATGACCCAGTAAGGTGGTCACTTTGCCTTTAGGAAAAAGCAAATTCGTGGGGTAAAGGATAGTTTTTCCGTCAATTTCAAACGACGCATCGACAAGTTGATACATGAGATGAGCTAGATAATCGGTCCATGAATGATGGAAAGAACTTTAACACAAAGAAATAGTAATGATAATTGTTTTTATTCGCATGAAATGTACGTAGGATGTGAACCACTCGTAAATTAAAGCCGGAAATTAGAATGCCTCTTTTTAACAAAAGAAAACAAACCCCCCTCCAACTCACGATGATTGGCTTAATTGCCGCCTTGATGGGAATTGGCCAAAATGGATTACTCGTTTCTTTGCCTTTTTTAGTTACGCATTCCGCTTTTTCTCTACCAACCTGGTCTATTGTTATTGCTATTGGTAGTTTTCTTTTCTTACCCGCCGCCCCATTTTGGGGACGATACAGCGATAAAAATGGCCCTAAAGGCGTTGTATTTCAAGCGCTCGCAGGAATGAGTATCAGCTTTCTACTTCTACTTACTTTCGCCTTTTTAAGTAATGGTTACCCTGACTTGGCTCACTACTGGTTAATTGGTCTCATTGTCGCTCGACTTATCTATGGTTGTACCGTGGCAGGAATGGTACCAGCAAGTCAACATTGGGCCATCCTTTTATGCGGACAAAACAACCGATTAAAAGCCATTACCTCCGTCAGTATAGGATTGAGTTTAGGGCGACTGGTTGGCCCTATATTATCGATTATTTTATTAAAAACGGGGCCTTTTGCTCCGCTTGTCATGATGGTTATATTCCCCTTTCTCGCACTATTAGGCGCGTTGTGGTTACCAACCCCTCATCGAGAAAATAAACCAGAAGGCACGCTCACAACAAAACGTCCGTTAATTCCAAGCCTCACTCTTGCTCCGTATTTACTCACCGGTTTATCTCTTTGCTTAACCATTGCTTTATTGCAATACAGCTTTTCTCCTTTGATAAAAAGCATTACCGATTGGCCAACAGATAAAATCAGTGACGCCATTGGCCTATTACTTACCATCAGTGCCGCTATCACGTTAATCACACAGATATTAGTCATCAAAAAGAAGAAGCTTCAGCTTTCAACAATGTATCGGTTGGGATCTTTATTTTTGTTGGCAGGATTTTTCACCTTCTTAATCTCCAACCTTTGGACATTGGGATTCGCGATGGCACTCAGTGCCTGTGGTGCAGCCTTATTAGTGCCCGCATACACATCTAAAGCCACATCGATGGATCCAAGCAATCCAGGCGCGGTTGCTGGTTACATTTCCATGTCACATACATTGGGCTATGGCTTTGCTTCGCTACTGGCTTATACATCGACACTGTCGCCACTGTATCCTATTTATATTTGTGTTTTATTTTCAGGAGGGATAATGGCCATTGCTTTTATGAAACCTCAAATAGCTGAAGTCACAAAATCGTCCTATTAGCGTTTATTATTTGGGTGACGAGGACAATCTTCACATAATTTACGACCCTCGCATTTGTAGACAAGGCAACAACTCGTACGTACTAATTTTAATTGATTTGTTAGTAAGTCTACTTTCAAGCTCGCCAAATGCTTACTTGGTAATCCAAACGCATTTAACCATAACAACGCTTGTGCTAATAAATACTCATTGGATAGTGTTGGTTGATGTACTTGAAGTTTGGTAATGCAATTGAGTAAACCATCGGCAATAAGGTGATTTGTAAAGCCGGGGCGAATACGAGTCCATTCAGACATACTTTCACGATATGACGTAAATAATGAGCTTAATTGTGTTCCTATTAACGGGATGATCTCATCACTCGAACCAAACGTAAGATCCACGTTATGAAAAGTAAATCCCGCAATAAAATCAGACTGGACCGATTGGCTCATGTTTTTGAAATCAGGAATAGCATTAAGTTGATAAACAGAAATGAAAGCAAGGTAGATAGGTTGCCAACACAATAAATCCCACGTGCGCGTTAACCAATAGGCATTACCGGCTTCTTTTGAGCTTTGTGATAAACGATCATAAAGCGCTTTAATAACCTCACTATTATCATGAGAAATATGAATATCGGTGTTGCTGTCTGATAACACGATATCCGCTACTTGGCCTGATAAATAAGGCGTAACTTGCTTAGAAAGGGTAAACAGTGATTCGAAATATTCATTATTCTGCATAGCGGAACTACATAACACCAACTAACTTAGGGGCAGGTAGAATAATCACCCAATAACAATAATGCAAACGATTATCAATTAGATTTAATTATAGCATCACACTTTACACAATCTCGTCCCGATTTTTTAGCGTCATACAATCGGTCATCGGCAATACTAAGGAGTTCAGATATAGTGACTTTAGGATCTGTGATCGTACTTATGCCCATGCTGCACGTCATACTTAATTCGATATTTTCAATTGGCACCGCAATCTTGCGGATCACAGCTTGCAGCTTTTGAGCAACAAAATGCGCCTGCTCATGACTTTGTTCTGGAAGCAAAATGACAAATTCATCGCCACCAAAACGGCCTAAAATATCAGAATCACGCAAGTTAGCTAAACACGCTTCAGCAAATGAGGTGATCATCGTATCCCCCACTTCATGGCCGTACTTATCGTTGTATTCTTTAAAATTATCAATATCACACATAATAATTGAAAATGGTTTTCGATTACGGCGATAAGTCGCAAGCACTTGAGAACCCTTTAGGTCAAACGAGCGGCGATTATTCACCCCTGTCAGGTAATCGTTATACGCTAACTCGGAGTATTTTTCTTTTTGTTCTTTTGTTCGTTTCACATAATGTAAATTAAACATAAGAAGCGCAATAATGACGAAAAAACAGCCCACAATACTCAGCAACGATAAAGACACAATGGTTCGCCAATAATCTTGCTGCTTGGTGACCACAATAATGAAAGGCAAATCTTTAATTTTACGAGCATAAATCGTATCAATAGTGCCATCGTTGTATATGTCAGAACTGAACACCACTTCGCCATTTTTATACAGCGTTTCAAACACCTCTGGTTTGATTTTTGACACATTAAGCCTTTTCCCAATAATTTCACTTCCTTTTGGCACTGCTGACAACAACTTAAGATTAGAACTTAAAATCGCAAGCCCTGTTGATGAAGGCAATTCCAAATGACGGATGGTCGAATTAAAGAAGCTCAAATTAGTAGAGATCCCTACCATACCCAAAAAGTCTTTATTTTTGTTGGTAATTTTATGACCTTGAATCACCACATCTCGGCCAGCCAGATCGACTAAAGGCAGAGTAACAACCTCGGTTCTTTCTTTGTTTTTCTTAAAAACCCGGCAATACTCGCGTCGAGAAACATCAACGCCACTCAGTGTTTTACTGTGCGTTAATATACAATTCTCATCAATAATAAAAGCTAAAATAGCGTTAGGGAGTGCATCTTCTTTTTCTCTAAGGTAATCAAGTTCTTGCTGATATTTTTCATTATTTCGATCAGCAGAATGAAGCCCTCCAGAAGAAAGGTCCTCAACCATATCCTTTAAGACTAAAGACGAATCATGGAAAGATTTAGTCAGCCACAAATCAACAAAACTGGCATTAAATTGCAAACGATCAATCACTCGGTTGCGGTCACTTTGATACGCGCTATAAATATAGGATGCAGAAAGGAAAAAAATAAGAAATCCAATGATCAATGAGCTATAAAAAAATGCACTTCTCTTCCTCATACCTTTCCTATTTTTGTGACAGCCATTCCATTTCAAGCGGGAATATAACATAGGATAATAATTTGTAAAATCAATGGCCAAATTTTAAGCCTTTCTAAAGTAATGAATCTTATACAGTTGATTTTTTTATAGCGACATAAAATGTGATCTCCCTTGCTTTTTAGCCCTCTTCTTATTACTCTCCCATCCACTAGGTAATTATTACTTTACCCCTACTTGTTTTATAGGAAATCACCTTGAACCAAACATCTTTCTCATCACTTAATCTGAACCCATCTCTTCTGCAAAACCTAGACACTTTAGGCTATACAGAGATGACCCCAATTCAAGCTCAAAGCTTACCATTCATGTTGGAAGGGAAAGATGTCATTGCCCAAGGAAAAACAGGGTCAGGTAAAACAGCAGCATTTGGTCTTGGCTTACTTGCGAACTTAGACGTAAAGCGTTTTCGTGTTCAATCATTAGTATTATGTCCAACACGTGAATTGGCTGACCAAGTTGCGGTAGAAATCCGAAAACTTGCTCGTTCTATCCATAACATTAAAGTACTGACTTTATGTGGTGGTGTTCCATTTGGTCCACAAATTGGATCGCTTGAGCACGGTGCACACATTATTGTGGGTACCCCTGGTCGTGTTGAAGAGCATCTTCGTAAAGGTTACTTAAACCTAGACAATCTAAATACGTTCGTATTGGATGAAGCGGACCGCATGCTAGAAATGGGCTTCCAAGACGCGATTGACCTAGTATTGGATCACGCACCAGCTAAACGTCAAAACTTATTGTTCAGTGCAACGTTCCCACCGCAAATTAAATCAATTGCCGATCGCATCATGAATAACCCAATCATGACGAAAGCAGAAGATAAAACGGAAGAAACGTCGATTACACAGCACTTCTACAAAGTCGACGATTTTGAAGACCGTTTAAAAGCACTTCAAATCTTATTGCTTAAGCACCGTCCTGAATCAACGGTTATCTTCTGTAATACAAAACGTGTTACTCAAGAAGTCGCTGATGAGCTTCGTCATTTCGATTTCAGTGTGACAGCACTTCACGGTGATTTAGAGCAACGTGATCGTGATAAAGCATTGGTTCGTTTTGCTAATAAGAGTACCTCTATCCTAGTTGCAACCGACGTTGCGGCTCGTGGTCTTGATATTGACTCTCTAGATGCGGTGATCAACTTTGAGTTGTCTCGTGATCCTGAAGTTCACGTTCACCGTATTGGTCGTACTGGCCGTGCTGGTAAAAAAGGCATCGCATTAAGCTTGTTCAACAATAAAGAAACAAACAGCTTTGCTCAAATCGAAGATTACATGAGCTTAACTCTTAATGATGAGCCATTACCTAGCGAAGATCACCTAAGCGAACAACCTCATTTCCCTGAAATGATCACGCTTTGGATCGACGGCGGTAAGAAAAACAAATTACGCCCAGGCGACATTCTTGGTGCACTTACCGGTAAAGACGGTGTTGATGGCAAGCAAGTAGGTAAAATCAATGTATTTGATTTCCATGCTTATGTTGCTGTTCATACTTCAATTGCAAAGGCTGCACTACAGAAGCTAGAAACAGGCAAAATGAAAGGCCGTACGTTCCGTGTAAGCCGCATGCGCGGTTAATGCCACATACAAATAAAGAGTAACATCAGCTAACGTGATAAATCGCTTAGCTGACGTTACATACAAAAAAGGCCGAGTAGATACTATCTACTCGGCCTTTTTTATTACTGTCTATTTAACGATTAAGTTTTATACCGCTAATGGCATTTCGCTTGATGGTGGTGTTGAGTGTACTTTTCTCAAACCATAAATCGCTAATAACGACATCAAGAACATAATCAACCCCACAGGCATTTGACTGTTGGCAGGGATCATTGATGCTGCCATTGTTGTCAAACCTGCGCCTAGGTTTTGCATACCCCCTAATAACGCACCAGCCGTTCCTGCATGATGTGGAAAAGGAGATAAAGCCCCTGTTGTCGCAGCAGGAAATAAAATACCCGCGCCTAAGAAATACAGCACAGCGCCACCAACTAAAGTGAGTGCCGTGGTTAACCCCATTATCCCAGGGATCAAGACAATCGCAGAACCAAAGACGATAGACACCAAACCAACGTCTAATGATTTTTTCTCAGACCAACGTTTTGCAATCACCGTCGATAAACCCGCGCCCGCTAAATAGCCAGGAATAGGTAAAATAAACAAAATACTCACGGTGGTTGCTGGTAATTTTAATTTACCGCCCAGTAACACCCCTGCAGCGGCTTCAAACACGGCAACACCCGCAAACGTAGCCACTAAACAAATTAAATACCCCTGAAAGCGATGTTCTGAAAATACATGACGGTAGCTTTTTAATACTGGTTCTTTACGACGAACTTCAAGAGGCAATGTCTCTTTCATTGACGTTGTCATAATGATCATCACAGCAATACTAAACAAAGCTAAAAATAAATAGCTTGAACGCCAACCAAACGCTTCCGTTAAATAACCGCCTAACACTGGTGCCATTAACGGAGAGAACATCATGCACATACTGATTAAACTGTTCGCTTTGTGTAATTCAGCGCCAGAGAAACAATCTCTTGGCACAGTACGACACATCACACCCGCCGAGCCGATACCTAAACCTTGAATAAAACTACCAACAAGGAAATAAGTATAGTCATGCGCAAATAATGCTAATAGTGCACCAACAATGTACAGAGCAAGACCCGATAAGATAACAAATCGACGCCCTAAACGATCAGATAATGGCCCATAAAAAAACTGAGATAATCCATAAGGGATCAAGTAAACGGCCATTACTGCTTGTAATGATGCTGGACTTACTTTGAATTCACTTGCCATGTACCCAATTGAAGGTACATACATAGTTTGAGTCATTTGACCAACAGCAACAAGGATTACGATCAGAAAGCTGAAGGTACCAAGTGAATAAGATTTTTGCATGACTGCTCTCCAGAAAAAACAGTAATAGATAAGAAAAAAGAATAAGTTAAATTGGTTTGTGACAAATTATTTAAATAAACGGTTTGTTATTATCACGACCCTAATGGCGCGAGATAATAGTCTTATTCAGTAAACCTAGCAATTTAAATTCATGTAATTTCAGGAGAGTTTTTTTACGCATTTGGATTAGTTTTTCTAATGAAATAATTCTCGTATTAACCGCAATTAAATAGGCTATCTTTGATACAAAAAAAGCCAGATAAATATATTTACCTGGCTTATATCAACAAATGAAGATCAAGTCCTCAAAACAACACGGTTACGACCTTGTTTTTTCGCTTGATAAAGTGCTTTATCTGCCCTTTCTAACCACTTAGCAATTGACTCGTTAGGCGAACGTACCTCTGAAATTCCAATACTGCTCGATACCGATATTGATCCTAATGGTGTTTCAACGCGTATCGCTCTTATCTTATCTAACAGCTCATTAATACATTTCGTGGCTTGTTGCCCATTTTGGTTTGGTAAAAGCATGACAAACTCATCACCACCGAGTCTCGCAAACACATCGCAGTGAGTGATGTGTGCTTGGCATATTTGAGTAAAGCTTCGTAATACTTCATCCCCTTTATCATGCCCATAGGTATCATTGATCTGTTTAAAATAATCAATATCAAACAAGATCGAAGCAATTGATGTTGGATTTGATTTTGCCAACTCAAGTACCTGTTTGGCATTTTTTTCAAATCCTCGACGATTTAAAATCCCCGTTAATTCATCATGCAATGCGAGCTTAAAGTAATGATCATTTTGAGAAAGTAATTTGGATAACAAAAAGGTATTTTTCATTAATAACGCAATCACTAACGAAATCACTAAAATAAAAGAAATAATAGAAATATAGGCATAATCAGCCCAAAAATACTTAGGCTTCGATACGATTAAAATAAAAGGGTAACCCGGTACTTTTTTTGCAAACACCATTTGATTAAAACCGTGATGCTTTCTTATCGCTTCAAAAAACACCTCTTGATTGTCAGCCAATCCTTGAAGTATTTCAGTCGACTCTTGACTAATCACAGGACGGCTACCGATCTTAAGTAATTCAGTTCTATTGGTCGCCAATACCATAAGATCAGAGCTTAAAATTGACACCGACGATTTTGTCGATATATCCAAGGTACTTAAAGCACTAGAGAAAAAATCTAACCCGCTTAAAATACCAACCATACCAATAAATTTATCTGATTTATTGGTGATTCTAACCCCTTGAGCAACAACCGTTTTACCCACTAAATCTACAAATGGGTCAGTAAAAATAGTATGTTCATTACTCTCTTGTATTTGTTTGCAATACTCACGAGAAGAGAGATCAGCACCTACATCAGAAGTTGCATTAACTAAGATACATCGGTTATTAATAGCAAATATATTCGATGCATTAACAAGCATCTCCGCTTCTATATTGAGTAATTTTTTTTGCTCATTTAATACCGTAGGATCCAAAGGAACAGTCAATAAATGATTGTTATGAAGATCCGTTGCCATTCCTTCTAAAACGTTATTTGAATGCTTGTATACTAAATTTAACCACGTAGAAATAAAGTTTGCATTAAACCTTAATTCACTTTCCAATCTTTTATTATGCTGCTGATAATTATTTGAAATAGTAATGATTAATACCGTAGAGATTAAAATCACAAATAACATAGAGCTATAAAAAACCGTTGTCCTCTCTTTCATGTAAAAAACCAACTAAATAACACTTATGGATAACGCTACACTAATAACAGTTACATCAACAAGAGAATCTTTACTTTAATTTTCCATGTGTATAGTTTACGAAACATGCACTCTCAATAAAGAAACATAAATGGATTATCTGACGACGACGCCATTTCGACCACTTCTTTTTACTTGATAAAGTGCTTTATCCGCGCGCTCTAATAAAACAGAAAAATCATCGTTCTTTGTTTTACTTTGTGTAATACCAATGCTGCTCGATATCTTCAATTCACCCTTTGAAGTCTTAACTGATAATCTTCGAATTTCATGTAACAGCTCAGTCATAATAAGTGCCGCTTCTTGGCTTGTTTTGTTTGCCATTATCATCACAAACTCATCCCCACCTAAACGGGCAAAAATATCCTCTGGTGACATCACACTAGAACACGTTTTACTGAATACCCTAAGAACTTCATCACCCCTATCATGCCCATACGTATCATTAATCTCTTTGAAAAAATCGATATCAAAAATTACTAACGAAAATACGACGCCTTCATCTTTATATTTCTCTATAAAAGATGACATGACCTTTTCAAAACAACGACGATTGCATACCCCAGTTAATTCATCATAAAGCGCTAATTTAGAATAATGCTCAGCTTGATATAGTAGTGTCTGAAAATAATACGCATTTTTAAAAAGAAGAAAAGATAAGAGGATCATTAGCACAGACACAATAAAAACAGTGATATAAAGAGGAGTAAACCAATAATACTTTGCTTTAGTCACCAATATCATAAAAGGTAAATCCGATACCTTTCTCACTAAAACACCTTGATGCTCACCATTATATGTTTTAGCGGAATCAAACATGACTTTTTGATCGTATTTTAATCCTTTGATTTTATTTTTAGGGATATAAGAAAAATCTATTTTTTCGCCAATAGGTAAATATTGCGGTGCTGAAGAGGCTAATACCGTGAAATCACTGCTCAAAATAGAAATTGTTGAATTCTCTGATAATTTAACACTTTTTAGAGACTGATTAAAAAAAGTGAAATCCGTTAATATCCCAACAACACCTGCAAAGTTATTATTTTCATCCGTGATTTTAACCCCTTGAACTATCACATTACGATTCAAGATGTCTTTGAAAGGGGAAGTAATGACTGATTCAATATTTTCATCATTTTGCTTTAATGTTTGACAATACTCTCGAGAAGAAAGATCAACGCCACCAATCGTTTTTGTATTCAATAAAATACAATTTTTATTAACCACAAAAACATGAATTGCATTAATCAGCGTTTCATACTGAAACTCAAACACTCCACTTTGTTCTTGATAAGATTTAGCAGACAAAGGCAACGTTGCAAACCCATCTTGCTCTAATGTATCCGAGAGTTGATGTAGTACATCATTTGAATGATAAAATGCGGTTTTAAGCCAAACAGAAACAAAATTGGCGTTAAACTCTAAATCACTTTCTATTAGTTTACTTTGTTTATTGTGACTTTTAACCACATAAGTAACAGAACAAGCTAGAGCCACGCCAAGCAATAATAGCGACCCTACTGAAACAATATTTTTTACCCTCATTATCACCTACAAACATTCACAACCACGAACAATGTTAACAAGGTACATTAATAACATTTACATCAACATGAATCATTTACCCGTTTAATGCCCGTATCAAAAATGATACACATTCTTAATGTGAATAAAATTTATTTATAAAATATGACTCACATCACACTAATTAGAGGCATTGGTTTAATAAATAGACACCGCATGGTGATCTATAAATATCAAGGTGACATATTGAGTTATTCAAAACAAAAAAAACCAGCTAACGTATTAGCTGGTTTTTTGAATCAGGCATTATCTGTTAGATAATTATTGAGCTACTGGCTTACGTGCAGGGCGTGGACCTTGACGACGCGGTTTTGTCGCATCTGATTTTGGTTTACCACTACCAAAGTTACTGCCATTACCGCGGTTTTCACCATTGCCTTTCGATCTAGGTTTACCACCATCAGTAGGACGTTTCTTAGCATTACCGCCCTCTTTCTTAGCAGCGCCACCTTCTTTATTCTCAGTGTTACGTCTTGGAGCCGGTTTAGCGCCTTGCTTATGGCCACTGCGGTTTTCACCTGAACGTTGACCATCTTTATGCTCTACACGTGGCGCCTGTGTTTTCTTTGGTTTTTTCGCTTTTATTGGGCGAGAATCCAATCTTGACTCAGGTACTTTCATTTCAGGTTCAAAACCTTCAAGAACATGACGAGGTAAGATTTTTTGAATTAGACGTTCAATCGCGAACAATTCACTTGCTTCATCTTCACTCACAAAAGAGATTGCTTTACCCGTTGCGCCAGCACGACCAGTACGGCCAATACGGTGAACGTAATCTTCAGGCACTTTTGGTAAGTCAACGTTGATAACTTGTGGTAATTGCTCGATATCCAAACCACGAGCAGCAATGTCTGTCGCTACTAATACACGAACTTGACCGCTTTTGAAGTTAGCTAATGCTTTCGTACGTGCACCTTGGCTCTTATTGCCATGGATAGCCGCAGAGCTAATGCCTTTCTCTTCAAGAGTCTTCGCTAAACGATTTGCACCATGTTTAGTTTTGCTGAAAACCAAGACTTGTTTCCAGTCATTGTCTTTAATTAGCTTAGTAAGAACACGCGCTTTTTTCGTTTTATCAACAACGTAAACTGATTGTTCAACCGTTTCTGCCGTTGTGTTACGCGTTGCTACTGAGATCTCAACGGGGTTATTTACAAGCCCTTTTGCTAACTGACGGATCTCATCAGAGAACGTCGCAGAGAAAAGTAGATTTTGACGGTTCTTAGGTAATTTATTTAAGATCTTTTTAATGTCGTGAATAAAGCCCATATCTAACATACGGTCAGCTTCATCCAATACTAAAATTTCCAGTTGATCGAATTTAATTGCGTTTTGATTCGCAAGATCCAACAAACGGCCAGGGGTTGCAACCAATACATCAACACCTTTACGAAGGCGTTGCATTTGTGGGTTTGCTTTAACGCCACCAAATACGACATCAGAAGTCAGTGGAAGATTCACACTGTATTTTTCAACACTTTCATGCACTTGCGCTGCAAGCTCACGAGTTGGTGTTAAGATTAATGCACGAACTTGGTTAAACTTAAGTTTTTGACCTTTTGATAAACGCTCAAGAAGAGGAAGTGTAAAGCCTGCTGTTTTACCTGTTCCTGTTTGAGCCGCCGCCATAACGTCCTTCCCTTCAATTACCGCTGGAATCGCTTGTAATTGGATTGGTGAAGGCGTGCTGTAACCTTGAGCTTCTACAGCTTTTAAAATAGGGGCAGATAAGCCCAGAGAGGTAAAACCCATACTAAAATTTTCTCTAATAATGATCATTAAGCGCAAAACTGCGAGCGCTGTAGGATACAGTAACTGAGAGATTACTCAATCTTTGATTACTGTAACCAATAAAACCTTAATTTATTCAAACCGTATAATTGGCTGAATAAATTAAGGCTATAAAAAAACCGAGTACTTCTACTCGGTTTTTATGAGGCTAATTGAGCAGTGTCAATTAATCTTCTAATTCCGCGTTATGATAAACTTGTTGAACGTCATCACAATCGTCTAATAGATCTAAGAATTTTTGGAATTTCTCAGCATCTTCACCCGTTATTTCCATTGGGTTTTGAGGAACAAACGTAATTTCTTCCACATCTACCACTAGATCAGGGTATTCAGCAGCCAGTGCTGTTTTCACTTTAAAGAACTCAGTGTTTGGTGCAAATACGGTGATCACGCCATCTTCAAGTTCAATGTCAGTGACATCAACATCTTGCATCATTAATGCTTCAAGTACTGCTTCTTCATCTTCACCTTTAAACTGGAATACAGCTTGGTGATCAAACATGTGAGAACTTGTACCAGGGCTACCAATTTTAGCGCCTGTTTTAACAAAACATTGACGAACGTCTTGGAAAGTACGGTTGCCATTGTCTGTTAAACAATCAACGATTACGCTTGCGCCGCCTGGCGCAAAACCTTCATAACGTGCGTGTTGGTAATCTTCACCACCACCGCCATTTGCTTTGTCGATTGCTTTATCAATAATGTGTGTAGGAACCTGATCTTTTTTCGCTTTCGAAATAAGATGTTTTAGAGACAAGTTCATGTCTGGATCAGGACCGCCATTCTTAGCACACATGTAAATTTCTTTACCGTATTTAGAATAAACTTTGATTTTTGCGCCTTGTGTTTTAGCCATTGAAGACTTGCGCACTTCAAAACTTCTTCCCATCGGAGTTCTCTCTTTTTTGTTTATGGACTTTAAATTATGGCGGGATTCTACCAAATTACAGATATGGTGCGCTACTAAAGATCAAGGAACCTTTACGCTACGCCCATTTTTGACTTGTATTTTTCAATAGATTGCTGAAAAAATAGACGTTCTGACTCATCTTCAAGCTTACCCGCCTCGGTTACCCAAAGGTCAGGACCTGCTTTTGCATTTTTTACCTTCCAAACAAAGAACGCAGCTTGCTTATCTAATTCGATTTTATTTTTTTCTTTTGGAGGCAACAACGACAGGTTTTTCATAACAAGCTCATTTAATTAATCACCGCCTAAGTTTAATCTCTTGCCTTACTATTTTCTAGCATTAAAAAATCATCCGTAATCAACACGTTAAAATTGTCTCATTTGCGCGTAATTCCTGCAATTATTTAGGATACTTATAAAGTTAATGTGTATTTTATCAACTAATGATATAAAATCAGCACCCTACCTGCGATTAATGCAGGTCGATATGTTTGCAATTTACATCAATTTTTATATAACCATTACATAGCTAATACTAAATATACATTTAGGTTAATGAGTCGCTCTTTTATGAAAAACAATAAAAAATTCACTTCTACAGAGTTAATCATTGTAGTTATTACTTTAGTGATACTAGGTCTTGCTGCCACGCCTTTCTTACTCAATATTCAACACAATGCAAAACTAAGAGTCATTAATGGCGTTAAAGACGCTACAGAGCACGCAGATAAAATTGCACATGAACAATACAATCAAGGATATGCGGTACAAATTGGCACGACTGACCGTTACTTTTTAGATTTAAATCAAAACGGGTTACAAGACATCAATGAGCCAATATTAGTGTTAGGTCATTTAGACAGTACGTCAGTGGTAACCTCACTGAATCTTCAAGGTAAATTGCTCGTTTCAGAGTCAAAAAATACGAATAACGACGCATTATATATTGGCTTTGCAAACTCGATTGATGAGATTGAGAGCTCACAATGTTATTTCCGTTATGAGCAAGCAACACCGTCTACTCCAACGCCAAGCTTTACTATTGAGAGCAGTGGGTGCTAATAACGACACAATAAAAATGCGCTCCAATTAAAATTGGTGCGCATTAATGATAAAACAATGAAGGTATGAAGGTAGAAATCAAAAATTAATGAATAAGGCCTAAGTCTTTCGCTTCTGCAAGCGTAAGACCACTCTCTCGAATTTCTCGCATTGCTTCAATGCGACGACGTGCTGCTGTTTTTTTCTGACACTCTGTAATATTTGTTACTACTTCATCGGCAATATCGTAATCATACTTGCCTTTCATTTCGGTGATATCACCGTGATCAATAGAATTAATAGACATAATAACCTCCTAAATCCATACCTTTCAGTCGTATGTTTAGCAAAGGAGTGTCTGCTTGGTAAGTCTGTTTATTCTATTTTGTGAGCTAACCATTATTTGTGATTTCTTTTATAAAAAAGACTATCTTTAATAGTATCAGTTGGACTACATTTAAAGTTCTACCCTTGATAAAAAGACACGCGTTTTCTCTCATTTTTCCGCTGCCAATCTTCGACCATTTCAGCAATTCTTACTCCTTGTTGATTTAATTATTCGCGGTGTTTTCTTTTTATTATTCGTGATATCGGTCTTGGTGAGTTACCCTAGTCACAATATTGCTTACAATCACGATAATTATGACCATCAACTCAATCGACATTACTGTTCTAACTGAATCTTCTCCTACAGAATCTCTATTAACTACAGCATCATTAAATACAGGATCTGGTATTACTTGTGAAAATTGCCAAGCTTGTTGTTGTAAGTTAGAGGTGATGATCATTACAGACACTGGCGTACCAGAAGCCTACATAGACCGTGATGAATGGGGAAGTGAAGTGATGTTACGCTCAGAAGATGGTTGGTGTGCCGCTGTCGATCGCGACACCCTAATGTGTACTATTTATGAAAACCGACCGTGGATATGCCGTGAGTTTGAAATGGCCTCTTACGAATGCGAAGAAGAGCGCAAAGAACAGGGCATCGATAAATAGACGCTATATCGTTTCTAAATAAGTTAAATACAAACGCGCATCAAACTCTAATTGATGATACTCAGGCTCCATATGACAACACAGCGCGTAAAAGGCTTTGTTGTGGGCTTTCTCTTTGATGTGCGCTAATTCATGAACCACAAGCATACGTAGCAATGGTTCAGGCGCCTTACGGAACACACTTGAGATGCGTATTTCATTTTTTGCTTTCAGCTTATTACCGTGAATGCGAGAAACAAACGTATGCAAACCCAACGCATTATTGACAATGTGTATTTTAGGATCGTACACCACTTTACTTAAGGGTGATGATTTCTTAATGTACTTGTTTTTGAACGCTTGAGTGTATTCAAATAAGGCTTTCTCTGAGGTAATGTCATGCATCGTCGGGTATTTATTTTTTACCCACTCGGCTAACTTCCCGTTATCTATCATCAGCTCAATCTGTGCCAGAATATGTTCAGGATACCCTTTTAAATATCGCAATTTAGTCATGGTTTGTACTCATGATCTCATTTTACTAATAATAGCCTATTGTACCCTACTTTCTTTGTCGCTACTCTACCCCTCAACGTTCTTGCCCTTGTCATTATTAATCAAAGAGATCTTATGAGTTTTCGTCGTTCCGTTACTAATACCCTCACTCAAATCAAAACGGCTATTGGTGAAGTCATTGAATTTCAATCACGAATTTGGATCATTAACATTCATGAAGGCACTCTAAATGATGAATCTTTTGTTATTAATGAAGATAACTTTGAAGAACCAATGCAATGGATGGTAAAAAGAAAATACAGCGCGGAAATGATAGAAAAAGTGGATATAATGAAACGTTCACAAGTGATTGTTTTAATGCTTAATAACGTCGAGCATCGACTGATTCGAGTAAAATAACCCCTCATCTTTTGCCCTGCACAACCAATGAATCTCTTTTATTCGTCGGGATGTGAATATGTGCTTACTTACATAACAAAGGGCCTCCATGGTTAGAAAGCCCTTAAATTAATACTCTTTACTTATTTAAGATTGCTCTTTGTATTTCGTCATTCTATCCAGTAATCGATTTTTTCGGATAAAGTGATGATGGCAAGCCGCTGCAACATGAATAATCACACTCAAGCCTAATAAAGCACACCCAGCTCGATGAATCATAAAAAAGAATTGATTAATGGCAAGATTTTCAACCACATTATTGACATCAAATAACCAGAAAAATGTGTACGGATGTTCTAACATCAAAAAGCCAGAAACAAAAACAACAAACATTAAGAAATACAACAATGCATGCATAAAACCAGCAACATTCGCTTCTATTGCGCTCTTATGATCGACTTCTTTTATTGCTGGCCGGAAATAAGACCAAAACCATCGAATAATAAACAGTAGGGTTCCAATCGTTGCCAATGACATATTAATGATTGATAACACATAAAAAACGACTGGATAATTATTAATAACTAAATGCATCACATAGCCTGCAATTGTGGCGTAAATGATGATGGTAGCCATTACCCAATGCAATATTTGGCTAAAACGATCATAAGAAGTTGGTAAGTTCATATAACCTCTTTGAAAAATTAGCCATACCAAACGATATGGCCAATTAATTTACAGACTTTGGTTAGATTTTATCCCAAGCCATTGGCCAATCAGAGCCAACACCTGGTGCAAAATTCGTCGCAGTTTCTGTCCACTGAACACAGTAGCCAGAATATGGGAATGGTTTACATTGGTAGATAGCACCGTCTTCAGCTAATACTTTAGTACCTGCTGTGTAGTTTTTTACATTTTCAGGGAACACAAACTCATAATCACCCGCTGGAGGTGGTGTTTGCGCTTCCATCAGATGGAAATCAGCCGTAGTTTGCTCGATTAACTCACCTTCCGTATTTTTGATACGAGAAACAAGCATGTGATGACCTTCTTCTGACTTAGACAACGTCATAACTACCGGCTCAACATCACCGTCTTTCATATCAACCACGGTATTCGCTAGCGCTTCTTTCGCATGGTTATATACCGTTAGTTCCACATTCATATCACCAGTAGCCGCAAGCGTAAGATCTAACTCTGTCGCTTCTTCACCAATCGTATACATAGGTTCTAAGCCTTGAACATTTAGCTCATAGCTTGGTTCCGGCGCTTCAATTTGGTAACCAATTTCTACGTTATTTAAACCGCTGCCTGATTTCAAATACACTGGATTTGGACCAAAACTAGGTGAGAATTCACCTTTATCATTCAATTGACCGGCACCAATGTTTTCTTGCTCTTTATTGATCTTAGTTGCTAACGCATAAGTCCAATTATTTGCTTGACCTTGTGTTGCGTTATCAATAACCAAACGTGTTGATAATGCAGAGTTCTCACCTGATGTATCAAATACACGTGTGTAAACCTCATCACCGACGTTTAAATCACGAGTTGGGTTAATTTGACCACCTTGAGTCCAAGTTGGATCAACCACACCACCGTCGCCATTAAATTTCACATCAATCACGTTATAAAATGCTTTTGATGTATCACCAACATCCCAAACCGCTAAGATAACTTGATAACCTTCACGCTCAGGAACCACACACTCATGAGAAAAGGTTTCTGGAGCAAGTGGTGGTTGGTTCATGTTATAACCAAGTTCACAAAATGGCGTCAGATCAAAAGAGTCACGCGTTAACACGGCATTTTGATTCCAGTTCTGCTTTGTCATGTAATACGTCCACGTTTTTGTTACGTGGTTTGCTCTAAATGTCCATTCAAACGTTTGTTTCCCAGCAGTAATCGGTCGCTTTACCCAACGATCAGACGTTTGTTCATTTAATTCTGAAAACTGCGATAGACCCGCACTTGCAATTTGGCCATCAGCAGGACCGGATTCAGGGAAGCCCTCATCGCCTTCAACACTTTGTGGTTCCCACTGAACAGAACCACAGTTTGTGTTTTTTTCTTGAGTATCAGACGTCGGATACTTACATAGCGCAGCACGAGATCCCGCAATACCATCATTTGTTTCTGATACGTAACCATGAGCAGCAACACCTGAACTAGCAGCAATCAATGACAGTGCAAGTAGTGTTTTCGTTGAGCATTTATTCATCATTTATTCCTTAAAATTATAATTATATTGTTCATATCACACAGCTAAGGATGAACATTGTTCAATATTCATACAAATCAAACCGAATCCATTTACCACAACCAGAAACGTAAAATAAGGCATTGTTATTTAATATTTATATCAACAAGCCTACTGCGTGAGTGATGGAATGTAGTCTAAAGTCCAAATCAACACGATAAACATCGATATAAAATGGAAGTCAAATCACAAAAGAAATAAATGTAACTCATTGTAAATAAAGAAAAAATCCAATATTCACATCAATACCAAATTCAACATACATTAAAAAAACCAATCAATAACAATTAATTATTCAACGATTAACAATGTGACTCAATACCTAGACGTCAAGTACCAAGGTTGATACAGGACTAAATTTGTTACCTTTATTAACAAATTTACAGTTAACATAAAAGCAACAACCTTGTACCTAATTGTGTTTAAAATGTGAATAAAAGCATACTTATGAAATTACAGAAACGATCAAAACGACAAACCCCATAACCTCCTATTTACTAAGGTTACTATTCTGTGACAATAGCAGCCAAAGTTAGTCAATAACTATCGATCTAGAAACTGTGCTCATCAGGGAATTCTTGGTCACCAGAAACAATTCATCGTCAGAATGGAGCTCAACATGCACAAAAACGAAAACATACCTTTACCCACCAATACCACGGAATGGTTCCTGAATAAAAACAGTCTGATCATTCTCTTCGACGTTATTCTTTTTGCTCTTCTCTATAATTTCTTACCTTTCGAACGAGAGGTTGTGCTTGGATTAAGCATCTTAGTCTTTGTCGCTATTCTATGGCTCACAGAAGCACTGCATGTGAGTATTACCGCCCTTCTTGTCCCTGTACTTGCCGTGGCTTTTGGGATCTTTGATACAGGCAAAGCCTTGAGTAATTTTTCGAACCCAATTATCTTTTTATTCTTAGGCGGGTTCGCTCTTGCAGCCGCATTACACAGACAAGAATTAGATAAAGCCATTGCAGATAAAGTTCTTGTATTAGCAAAGGGGAAAATGAGCACCGCCGTCTTTATGCTGTTTGGGGTAACGGCCGGTTTATCGATGTGGATAAGCAACACTGCAACCACCGCCATGATGCTGCCACTCGTGTTGGGTGTATTGAATAAAGTAAATTCTAAAACAGGTCACAATACGTATGTGTTCGTTCTGCTTGGTATCGCTTATTGTGCCAGTATCGGTGGCATTGCAACCATCGTTGGTAGCCCACCAAACGCGATTGCCGCGGCAGAAGTGGGGTTAAGTTTTACGGAATGGATGGCCTTTGGTGTGCCAGTCACGCTGGTTCTATTACCTATCACAGTTGGTCTGTTGTACTTTCTATTAAAACCAAACCTAAACGAAGTGTTCCAACTAAACCATGCTCCAATCGCTTGGGATAAAGGCAAAGTAGTGACATTAATGATTTTCTCATTAACCGTTATCCTTTGGGTATTTAGTAAACCAATCAACGCCATGCTCGGTGGTTTTGCAAAGTTCGATACGTTAGTCGCTTTATTAGCGATAATTTTGGTCGGTTTTGCTCGCGTTGTAGAATGGAAAGACATTGAGAAAACAACCGATTGGGGCGTATTGTTGTTATTTGGAGGTGGTATTTGTTTAAGTAACATCCTAAAAGCAACAGGAACCAGTGCTTTCTTAGCTCATAGCTTAAGTGACATTTTATCTCAAGCGGGTATCTTTTTTACTATTTTAACGGTTGCCGCGTTTGTGGTGTTCTTAACTGAATTTGCCAGTAATACGGCCAGTGCTGCGCTCTTAATTCCCGTGTTTTCAGGTGTCGCTGAAGTCCTTGGTATTTCACCTGTCGTGCTTTCTGCGATGATTGCTATATCAGCGTCTTGTGCCTTTATGCTGCCCGTTGCCACTCCTCCCAATGCCATCGTATTTGGCTCTGGTCATATAAAACAATCTGAAATGATGCGTGTGGGTATTTATCTCAACCTTGTTTGTATTGTTGTGTTAACGGCATTTGCCTCCATATTTTGGGCATAGTTTACGTTTCATCGGTTAAGTAATACAGATGGCCTCTGCTAAAAACAGAGGCCATGTTGTTTTAACGATTTACGTATTCATTCCAAAGCTCGGCATTTGGGTCATTATCTTGAATCCACTGAGTATTCGCTCTCGCATTCAAATAAAGTTGTAAACCATCAAACAAAGCAAAGGCCATTGGCCCACCTAAATGTTCAAACTCATCAAAAAATTCATCTTCTTGCTCAATCAATAGAGCCAAACTGACGCAGTTATTTTTAATCGCCCATTCAATCGCCTCGGGCTGTGCGATTGATCCATCAACAGAAACAGGCACTAAAGGTAATGTGTGTGTGGTTTGTTTTAGCTGCTCTAACTCTTGAATATCAAGCTTATCTTGCTCTTGGGTTAAAATTTCATTAATGATGGTGTTACGATCTCGACTTGAGATCTCTCGGTTAAATTTCGCTATTTTTAATGCGTAACCAAAACGATCAGACCCCACTATTTCAACAAGCGTCTCTAATAACACCAAATCCAAAGACAATGCTTTTACGTGATGCTCAATACAGGTTTGAATGCTTAAATAGCGGATACCATCAAACTCATAGCCACTGCTTTCGTCATAGCCATCTAATGCTTCATTATCAATGGTAAGATCCCAACCAGTGTACTCTACTCGCGCTTTGGCAATTTCATACATAGGCCATGCACTTTTACCAAAGCCTTCTAGAATTGCCCCATCAAATTCTGATTCCGCCAATTCTGCCTCTGTCCACTGTAAGCCAATACCTAAATGCTTCGCGTATTTGTTCATAAGATCATGTTTTATCTTATCTCTAAACGACCAAATAGATTCAGACACCCCCGCCGCCGGCAGTGATAAGCATTCTTTACATGCAGGAAGCTCTATCCCTTGATGGGTAATTTGACGGATCTGATGCGTCGCTTTTGGAAAAGAAAGTAAATCGAATGAAGGCTCCCCACAAAACCAACAGACATGTCTGAGGTTAAAAGGAATATCAATAAGAGAGTAATGAGACATGGGTTTCCTAAATAGAGCAACATCGTATAGGCGCTAAGTGTATAAGACCTAGCTGATGAACACACTCAATTTTGAATCCATTTTAAAAGGAACGAAGCCATTTACGGTTACTAAAAATAAATTAACAATAAATGGCCCGATAAAACAAGAACGCTATTCTTTTTCTCTCAATGTACGGAACGTATTTATTGCCATAGGAATTAACACAATGGCTAACCCAACAATTAAACATTCCATAAACACCATAAAAATGCTTTGACTCCCAAACATATGAATCCCTTGTCTATTTAGCCGTGTCACCTAGCGCTCATTGGTACTTTGTGTACCTATTTATTATTTGAGCTTATTATTGTAAACCAGTTGATAAACTAATTTCTTAACTGGTCCATTATGTAGCATTTCATACGTAAAATGAATGGTGCCAAAGCTAAATATTTACAATGCATATCACACTTTGCATTTTACTGTTAACTTAATAACATAATTAACTACAGTTAGTTTTGTGATTAGAAGGGCATATGTAAGAAAGGGATTACGTTTATACAGAAGAATAAAAAGTAGCCTTCTAGGGATTAAAGGCCATTATTGTGATTTACCATTCTCTAACTAACAAGCGACTTTGAACGCCTTTAATTTGGAATCCCATGGCGTCGAATACTGCCTCAAAATCTCTACATTGGGGAGGAATATTTGGTAATGAAAGAGCCGCTTCATTAAAAAAACGTTGTTGTTCATTTGGGTTTTTCCACGCCATTTGCCACCAATCAAGAATGGTAGTTTTCGATTTTTCGAGTCTATTTAACGAAGGAACTCTATCGCTTTTCTTTAAATTTAACGCTTTACTCGAAGGCAACAAATTCCAATGATCATTATTTGGCCAATACGAAAAAGGTAAACAGTGATCTACGTGATATTCGTCATTAATCTTAGTTTGACCCCAAACACATTGAATCAAATGACCTTGTGCTTTTAAATCCTCTATTTTCGAACGAATTCGATTCGTATCATGCTTTTGATCTAACCAAACTAAACAATCATGATACGTTTGTAGCGTTATATTATTCTCTCTGTTTGCTTCAAATCGTTGCATTTCAGAGATCCACTGATTCACGACTAATGGTTCAATCCACGAATAATAAAGACGGAAGCACTCCCAAAGATTTTGCTTTAAAACAAATGAACCAAAGCTCTCAAAAAAAGCAGAATCTAACACAATAGTTGACTCTATTTTTCGTCTTTTTGATGGTGCTACTGTTGAAAATTCTTGGTTATTATCTTTTAAAGACCCTGAATAAATAAACTTAATAGGACCCTCTTTCATGGCTTTAATCGTCGCTTGCATTGTTTTTTGCAATGCTTTGGCTTCTTCACCATAAAATACAGCACCGATAGCTAAATCATCCGCAGACAGGTGCTTTAGCTGCTCCCATCCATCTTTGCTTATAAATGCTAAACCTTTTTTGGTATTACTGTTTTGCTGAATGTTTCCGACATCAATTAATCGCTTATACGCTTTAATCCAATAAAGCGCTACTAACCCTAATGGAATTGAGACTTCACCATCAGTGCGATCCATAACACAGCCTGAATGAGCATCGGCAATACGCAATAACACACGTAATAGTGCTAATTTGTAGGTTGAACTTTTACTGTCATTAACAATAATATGACGAACTTTATTAAGATCACCAGAGCCATCATCAGGTAAACTCATGACGACGGTTTGCCATTGAACGTCACCACGCTTTAATGCATCAGACTCAACTTCGGTAACTAACCGTGTATGTAAACAGGCATCTTTTGAAAATTGAGCTAATTCATCAGTTGAACATGAATACGAACTTCGACCATCATTAAAATTGCCATGGCGTAAACTGATAACCAAGCGGCCATTTGGAGCAAGAAGATTAGATAACTTTCTAAAAGCACGAGCACGTGAGCTTACTGGAATATGCATCCAAACCGCGCTAACTAAAATTATATCAAAGCGTATACCTAAGCCTATAGTGTGGCTCAACTCAGGTAATGAGTCATCAAGCCACTGAACTTCATTACCCGTATATCTCTGACCTAACGCCCTCATTTCTTGAGCAGGTTCCAATGCTATAACGGTACACTTTTGCTCTGAAAACCATTTAGCATCTCGACCAATGCCTGCACCAACATCTAGAACCTTATCACCTGAACATGGCCAAAATGGTTTCCAACTAGCATGAACGTCTTCAAACGTTACTGATATGTAATTTTGAAGTAGATCTTCTGAGTGCTGATTATAGAATTTAATATTCTTCATGATCTGCTGTGTACTGCCTTATCAACCTATCGAAAGTTTCGCTGTATCATGCCACATGTAAGCAGGCATTGGATGCTTTAGTTTCCATGTAATGTTCACAAATACTATAATACATAATTTCGTTCCAAGCCCATGCTCTAAAATAATTCATAATACTACTCGAAAGAACAGTGCTTATAGCCCTATTCATGCTATATTGATTTGGCCAATTTAAAGTAAACTAACTTTTAAAGTTAGTTCTAAAAGCCACCTTGTGTGGCTTTTTTTTATTTAATTTTTGAAAATATCTCCTGAGTCAAATTACTTAGCTTCTCACCTTTAACATAAACTTCTAAAAGAATTATTGGGTCTTGGTAGTGGCAATAAATTGGAGAGTAGTCAAGAAGCGCATCCGAAGGAGATAACATAGTAATATCACGTTCAGTGACATAAGCGGCTTTCAAATGTTGTTGTTGACCAGGGAATATAAAATGGTTGGAAATTTTGGCATTTCGACCTTCTAACTGACATAACGCTTTTTGATAAAAAAATTGTTTAACCAGATCTGACCAACCAGGTGCAGTATTCGGCGAGATTGCCCAATAGTATTTCGCATCAATTACAGCAAACTGACTATGTTTACCTCTTTTCAATACGGTATCTGTTCTTTGTGATTTCCGTGCCACAGGAATAAAACTATTATTTTCTGTTTGATATACAGGTACAGGAAGTCTATTGTTTACTTCATATTTCCCAACTAAACACTGATCAAGCATTGCTTCCCATAAATTATGGAACTTACGTACTCCTATTAAGACACAATTAGTCTCATTTCCCTTTTTTTCTCTCAGGTATTTAATTAAAGCTTTTATCAAAAACATATCTCTTTCAGAATAACTAAGCTGCAATTGCCGTTCAAGATATGCAAACTTAGCTTCAATGCTCCTTATAGAGCTAACAAGAGACTCTACTTTCAAATCAAAATGAGAAAAAACACCAAACCATAAAGTTCCATAATCTGACAGTAATTCTTTGATAATTTCTGCATGTATCTTTGCTGTTTCACAATATGTAAGATACCTAGCACGAGATGATTGCAATTCTAAATAAACAGAACCACTAGAAGCAGGATAAGATGAACTACGAGAAATAGTGCGGGACCAATTAACTTTACCAGAGTTAACAGTATTCTCTTTCATTCGACGAACATATAACCCATTAGTTCGGTAATCATCGAGTAGAGAAATAGCTAAAGAGAACTGCCTGCCGCCGATAACCTCATCGCTATTCTCTTGTGCATAAACACCACTATCTTTATCTTGATAGTATTTAAGTAAAGCTTGAAGAAGATAGTAACCTGCGATGCCACCATCTTTAATTGAAGCAAGATGGTTACGAGGTAAAAATACAGCTAAACCATCGCTGTAAGATATTACACCGCAATAATGTACCTTCTTCATATCTGGAGCAATAAGCCCTTGGTCGTGTAATGCATCAATAACTGAGCTCGGTATGGATGTATCAGTAAGAGAAATACGATCCGATAAGTAGAGAATTTTATTCTGTGGCATCTTTTACAATCTCAGTAATTCCTAATTTTTGACCTTTCTCAGCGATTTTCTCTTCTATCAGTGAATTAAAGACTGCAGTATTTTTCCTAAAAGCACTCGATAACTTCCCAAACGTTTTGTATTGAGCTGAGAAAATTTTCTTTGGACCGATATGACGTAAAACATCATCCCATAAGTAAACAAACAACTTGCCATTCAAGGTTTCTTTTGCTGTCAGGCTATCTTTCATCTCCTTTTCAGTTAAGAAGAATGGGCCAATAAGTCGGTCTTCTGCCACGTTGCAGTCAACTAAAGCATCATTAATAATCTTAGCTAGCTCTGCCCAAAAAATGCCATATTCACCATCGCTGGTAGCAATCTGAAAGTTATGATTAGGCACGTCAGGGTTAGAAAAGTCTATGTCAATATACTGAAAGCTCCAACGACGTTTAAACGCTGCATCCATTGGCATGACCGCTTGATCACTACTGTTCATTGTGGCGAGTATTGATAGGTTAGCTGGTATTTCTAGCTGCAATAATTCAGGCGCACCTACTGAACGAAGTTGTTCATTAATATGCACAAGCATATCTGGGTCAGACGCATCTATTTTATAAGTACTTTGACCATTCTTATCCCTATCTAAAAGTTGGAACAACTCGCCAAATACAGCTGCGGCAGGAGCCCGATTGATCTCTTCAATAATTAAGCAGATATGTTTACTTGGATGGGATTTTGCTTCTATTAATGCCTTAGTAAACGGACCTTGGCGGAATTGATAAGCTACGTAGGATTTACCGTTTTCGTCTGTTGCCATGTTAGGTTTAAGTGCACCGACAAAATCACTGTATTGAGTGTCTGGATGAAAGACTGTTACGATTGTGTCGGCTCCTTCACACTCTACATTATGAATGTGGTGGCTCTTACCTGTTCCAGGTGCACCATAAAAGATTTTATTGGTTGCACCTGTAAATGCAGGAGCTTTAGAGTCAATGCTAAGAGAGGATTTAAAGAAAAACGCCTCATCATCTTTCTGAATGGACATGTTATCCCACAGCTCAGAGATAAGCTCAGAGACACTTGCTCTTAGTTCATCAGTATCAAGTAAGCCTGTTTTAACATATACATATTGGTGTGAGGGGGTATGATAATGAATAGGCTCTTCAACATATCCTGCGTTACCCGATATAGAAGTAGGTCTAAACAAGAATGCTTTATCAATTGAACCCCAATCAGCAAATCCTGATGAGGATGGGCTTAATTCAGCATCCAATTTACCTTGCCACCCCAGCGTAGACAAAATCATAAAGATTAGCTCATTCCCACTTGTTGACTTAAATAAATATGGAATAGCTGGAGAGTAGTTGTCTACAAGAGCTTGGTAAGCTGATGGCGATTTTGAAAATGCATAGAGCAAATCACCAAGCACGCCAGAGCTGGCATCTGGGACAGGTAAGGCTTTCAACAAAATTGAATTCATAAAACTGTCTGGCGTGCGATATTTTTTCCCTTTAGCTTTGTCATCATTAATAATGTCTTTTCCACCTAGTCGATTATCTTTTGAACGGAATACGCTAAAAAAATTATCTCTACTATATGTGTCTAATGAAGCTAATACAGGATTTGACGGTGAAGTGTTATTTATCAAGTTGTGAAAATTAACAGCTGTCTTTACCGAACTCTTCACTTGGTCAAATACAGTCATGTAATTACTAAGCAAAGATACTAAAGGTTGGAGCTTTAGTGCATACAAGAAGTAGTGGCTAGGAATATAACAGTGATTTTTTGTGATATTAATTCGAGCTGAGTGATCGAATATCTCAAGATCCAAATCTAGCTGACTAAAAGCATGCTTGGCTTCTTCTGTAAACAAGAACTCATCAAAGTGCCAGCTTGACTCCGGCTCACTCTTATACCATTCACCGACAGTGTTTATTTTTGAAAGCATTACTTTCTTGTCCCTAAATTCAATTACAACTACCCGTAGGCAGCTGTATAGAGGTTAATCGTGCTTAATCCAAAGGCTACGCGAGATCTCTTGGCGTAGATTTTCAATCAACTTTTTGTTGGTATCTGAAAACTGACCGTTCTCAAACTCACCCATAAAAAACAGACATTCAGCCAAAGGCCTTGATTGCTCTTCTGACAGGTTACGCATAAGGGGGTGTTCATTATTAAGCGTGATAAAATGCTCATCGTCATACCCCGGTTCCCATAGCGAACCATCACTTGTTTTAGCCAGACGAACATCAATATCTTCGATCAGAGGAGCGACTATTCTGTAGTTACTCAAATGCTCTCCTCGACCAGAACAAAGGATACGAAAATCCAGTAACCCATTAAAAATAGCGACTAAAGCGTCACCAAATCCAGCTCTATAAATACCGTAGCGATCCGCAATAATATTGCCAAACATATCCGTATTAGCTGTACCAACCCTCTCGCAATCAGGAATCAAAGCGTAATGCGCTTTTACCGCTTCAGGCATAAAAATACGAGCATATTTTTTACCTTGGTGTTGAAGTGCCTCAGCAACTTTTTCAGTTGAGAAGGTGAACGCATCAAGCCCTAAGATGTCCGCTATTTCATAAGCCATACGAGTAATTTCAGAGCGTTCTGGTAATTGCTCATTGAGCCAAGCTAGCAAGACGGAGTGTTTTTTCTTTAAGTCTCCCTTAGGGAGGTCGGTCACTGCAACCTCAAAGGTACTTTCAAATTGCTCTTGATGGCTAAATGCCACAGCACTTGCCGCTAGCTGGTAAATGTAATCAGTAACGATATGATCTGATTCATTAAAAATTCGGTTGAACAAATCTATGGGGATAGGAATTGTCGTCTTCCAAAAAATCAGGCCATCCACTCGATACTTCGGGTTTTTATCATTCAAATAACGTTTAAAATCGTATAAATCATATTGGTAACTCATTCATCTTCCTCCACATCAGGTAGCTCTATACTTAAATGGCGCAGTGTTTGACTTACCTTTTGGCGAAATCCATTCAACGTATGCTTGTTAGCATCAGAGAACTCACCGTGCTCAGCATTTGATAAACTCCACAGCAGCATATCCAAGGCTTTCATGGCCTCGACATTATCTTTACAGACGTTATACATCTTATGGAAGTAAGGGTGTGACTTGCCAAGGGTGACGCATGTATTTCCTTCGTCATCACATGAAGGCTCCCATAAGCAATCACCCAGTAATGAATCTTCCTCATGCACACGAACGGCTTTGTCATCATAGACACGAATTCCCTCAATCACGGTCGGTTTCATCTGATTTTGATTGCGGATCGTTACCGTGTCACCATCAACTTTAATTTCAGAGTTCTTGGTGTGCTTTTTATGTTTATCAATCGCTTTATCGGCAGGGCCGTGCGCACGCTTAGTATTTGCAGAAGTTAAGCGTTCTTGCCCTTTAGTCAACTCTTGACGCCAAGGAGAAATGAGCTGCTGTAACTCTTTTCTGATTTCGGCAGGAATAATGACACGACTCTTGCGAAAGTCGATGCTGAACACATCATCCAATTCGTGGCTGAAATTCAGCTCAACTCGAAGACGTGTGATCTTACTTTCTTTTTTATACATACGATGTGGCCAGCCATCGTGCCATATAAGGCGACCTTCTCGATAGATGTATAACCCTTGATTATCTAGGTTATAACGGACATATTTTTGTTCATCTACATCAAGTTCGTTTAGAGAGGGGATAACCCCTCCTTTTACAGTAAAGTGAAGCTTTGTATTATCAACTTCAATTTCTACGGGTCTCTCTTTCAGTATTCGAGGCCGCACACCGTCCTTAGTCACAAATTTAGAACAGAGAGGATCCCAACCTTTTAAATTAACAGCAGGGCTGTCTCCAACTTTCATTGATATTGTTACTTCACCTGATTCTAAGAACTTAAAGAATACAGCGCTTAGTTCTAAAGAGAGCTCTTTACCAAGAGATTGAATTTGCGCCTGTACTTGCCTCTCACTGCCTCTTTTTATTAAGCGGTCGATATTTTCCCAAATGATCATGGTACCGCTAGTTTCAGAGAAATCGTTGAGTGCATCAAAGTAATCGTAATACTCATCTTCATCTGGGGTTTCTAGTTCCCAACGGTCTGAAATGATAATTTTGTCGATATCCCACGCTCGCCCGACATTGCTGCCATTCTGGTGAGATAACACGACAAGGCGGCGACAGAACGCGGTAGAAGCAGTTTTAAGCCCCATGCCGAATTTACCCAGTGATTTAGGGTTATCACGGCGTGGCGAGCCATAACGCATAGCATTACGAAGCTGCTCTTCTGACATACCATCACCATTATCACTAATGATGACTCTAAACTCTCCGAACATATACTGAAGTTCAACTTCAATTTGAGTTGCATTGGCCGCTATTGAATTGTCAATAATATCCGCAAATGCAGCTTCTTTGCTATAGCCGGTATCACGTAAACTCTCGACTAATCGAGCCGCTGACGGGCGAAAATCATCTTCTTCTGGTAATTCTATTTTTTGACTCATGAGCCTAACGTTTCCAAATACGCAAGCATGATCTGCTTGTCTGTTTCTTTATCATCGGTAACTGAGACAACACGTTCACTAAGTTGCTGCTTCAGACGAATTCGTTCATCGATTTTTTCTTCAATTGTGTCGGCATAGTACATGTAATAAACATTAACTATGGATTTTTGACCATTTCGCCAAGCCCTTGCTGTAGCTTGTTCTTCAAGCGCAGGGTTCCACTGGCGGCAGTAATGAATTACATTAGTTGCGGCTGTAATATTCAGCCCCATCCCTGCTGTTCTTGGATGCAATAATAAAACATCAAAGCCTTGTGATGAAGAAAAAGCATCAATGAGTGGTTGACGTTCTTCATTTGGTGTTCGACCATCAATAACCCCTGCCAATATACCATACCGCTCACTTATCGCTCCTTGTATTAAATCAATTATCTTTTTGAAAGTAGCAAAAATAATAACCTTCTCGCCGACTTGTACTATCTTATCGAATTGGAGCATAAGTAACTCGAACTTAGCACTGTGCTTAATAAGAGAATTAACATCATGAGTAAGGGTTGGGTCGATAAGAGCTGGATGAGCCGTAAATTGCTGCAGTTTATTAATCAATGGTAAGATCCCTCCACCACCATTTTTACTATCACATTGCATCTCATCAATCAGTGAATCATATTTTTCTTTTTCTTTTTCACCTAAAGACACAGCTGTGTGGATATCAAGCTTTTCTGGTAATTGCTTTAGTACATCTTTTTTCATTCTCCGCAACATAACTTGTCGAAGGCTATTTTCAAGCTCCTCTAAATTCTTATTAAGAGTCTCTGACAAGTCAGAATGAACATAGCAATTCTTAAAGCTATCTTGAGCACCTAAGAAACCTTTAAACACTAGGTCCGTTAATGCCCAAGCATCCATTAAGCTATTTTCAACTGGGGTTCCAGACATAGCAACTGTTACGCCAAGATTCAAGCGCCGAGCAGACAGGGAGCGACTCGATTTAGGGTTTTTTAACATACTCGCCTCATCAAACAGAGCGAGATCAAAATAAACATCTTCAAGCATCGTAATGTCCGAAGACATCGTTGTGTAGGGAGTGATAACAACATTGTGTTCATCAAAAGCAGAAGCAACACCGCGTCTATGTTTCCCATAGTGAAGGTATGGGACAATACTTGGTGCAAAAAATTCAAACTCTCTAACCCAGTTATCAATTAGTGGATTCGGCACAACAATGAGAATTTTACTATTTGGGTTTTTCTCCAAAACATCACAACATAAAGCAATAACTTGAGCTGTTTTTCCTAACCCCATATCATCAGCAAGAATAGTTCCAACACCACTTTCCGCGCAAAAACTTAGCCAGTTGACTCCTTCTTCCTGATATGGATACAGTGATTGCACAAATAATTTTTCATGATGAGATTGTTTTTTCTGGTTTTCTCTAAGCAGCTCAATCAGGTGACTAGGAAACTCACTAATCAAACCCTCTAAGTACAAGGAACGAAGAAGTTTCATCAATCTTGGCAGCTGTAAATCTCCAAAAGCGATAGTTAAGTACTCATAAATACGAGAGCTAACAAAATTTACCCTTCTTCCATCAGATATAAAGTAGCCATGCTTAACTAATGCATGTGTTTGCTCCTCATCTAATAATTTACCACGAAAGAACAAAGTAAAATTAGGTGTTGGTTCCACTTCAAATTCAAAATCAACTTGAGCTGGACGTTTTGAAATAATCAAATTAACTTCTACACCATTAGAGGTAGCAGATATTTTACCAAGCTTAAATAAAACCTCAGCTTTAACACAGTAACTATCTTGCTCGACAATTCCATTACATATTGTATAAGTCATTTTCACCTCTTTATTACAGGGTTAAAAACAGGATAACCACTTGCATTCTTTCATGTTTAAATATACAGTGTCGACCAATAACCAGGGCACAAACCGGATACTTTAAAAAACATGGTGCACAAATTGAATACTTCCAACTATATCAAAGAATTACGAATTAAACTTAGTTTAGGTCAACGTGAATTGGCAAATTTGATAGGACTAGGAAAGGATGGCGAACGAACAATTAGAGGTTGGGAAGCCGGAGAGCATAAACCTTCACCATTAAAATGGGGGAAAATTGTCGATCTCGAGAATGAAATGCAGAAATACTACGATAATGCTCCTTTAAAACAAGGAAAAGTAGAAGACGCTACTTTTCAATTTATCGACCTTTTTGCAGGTATCGGTGGCATTCGTTATCCATTTCAGAAGCTAGGTGGCCACTGTGTATTCACTTCTGAGTGGGATAAATTCGCCCAAAAAACTTACCTAGCTAACTACGGTGACATGCCAAATGGTGACATAACCAAGATAACGGCAAGAGACATACCAGATCATGACATTCTTCTTGGTGGGTTTCCATGTCAAACGTTTTCTCAAGCTGGTTTAAAACAGGGATTTAGTGACACACGAGGAACCATGTTCTTTGAAGTTCAGAAAATTTTAGCTGTAAAAAGACCAAAAGCTTTTCTACTAGAAAATGTTAAGCAACTAAGAGGTCATGATAAAGGCCGAACACTCAAAACAATCATGAATATCTTACAAGGAAAACATGATCAACAAATCCCAGAAGATATTCCAATGAGCGAAGAAGCTCGTCATGCTTTGCAGCATAAATTGAACTACTGGGTCGATGTACGCGTATTGAGGGCTGGTGATTTTGGTGCCCCTCAAAATAGAGAACGAGTATTTATCATCGGTTTTAATAAAGATGAATACCCAAATATTGATTTTGATAAAGCTTTCACTTGGCCTGAACCACCAAAGACAGCAACACGTGTCGGAGATATTCTACAAACAGAAGTAGAGTTAAAAGCAGATCAGCAAGAATATGGTAAGGATCGTTTCACTATTTCAAATAGATTGTGGGAAGGCCACCAAAAACGCAAAGCTGAACATAAAACCAAAGGAAACGGTTTTGGTTATTCATTATTTAATGCTGATAGTATCTATACTAATACTATTAGTGCTCGATACTATAAAGATGGTTCTGAAATTCTAATAGATCAAAGTCAATTAAATAAAAACCCTCGAAAACTAACACCACGTGAGTGCGCAAGATTACAAGGATTCCCAGAAAACTTTAAAGTTGACGCTGTTTCACAAAACCAAATTTATCAACAGTTCGGTAATTCAGTCTGCATGAATGTCATTCATGCGGTAGCAGAACAGATCGTTGATACGTTGACTAATAAGCAGATACAAGCAGGCTAACTTGGTAAGAATCAGCCCCATTTGGGGCTGAAATAAATGAAAATTTAGATAATCAGCTCAACCCAAAAATTATCAGACGTATCCACACCTAATACTAATGTACTGTTTTCTTTAGCAAGGTTCATTACTTCATTTGTTTGGAAGTAAAGTCGATACTCAGAGCGAGTTGCATGATTCACTCGAGCATCATACCAAGTCACACCAGACTCAATATAGCCATCTTGCCCTCGAATAGAGAACCGAGCGGTAAAAGATTGCTTTGCAGTACCTAAAATATCTTTTAATTGAATAACACCATTCAGTTCGTGCTGATTAGAGCGGTTAGGTAAAGCTTCAACTGCAGACAGCGTTTTTACGCATGATGGACTTAAATTCAGAGCACCTTTCATATTATAGATCCTATGTTTACGACTAATATGAATATATACACCATATCAAGTAGATAAATAAATCATAGATAAAACTTGTGATTTAAAGCACCTTTAACTCATTACTTATGTAGCATATATAATTTGATAAACACCAACATTAAACAAACTTCGTCTCTCTTAAGGCTGAAAATATTTTTCTACCGCTCTCCCCAGCCCTGATTCTGACCCGTAGGGACAAGACACAGCAAAGCGTTTTGTGGCTTGGTTGAGCCATTGGGGCTTGCGAAGAATGAGCAGCACCAATTCGCGAGATAAAGCAGGTTGCCCGAAGGGTGCTTAAATTACGTTGTTTAGGTTGCACTGTTGAACCAAATGAATAAAGAGGCACTCTCGGTATGAATATAAGACATGCCTCACTATAAATCTACTTCATCATCGGGTACGTAAAAAACACCAGATGGAAAAAATTGAACAAGAAGTGGAATAACACGGCAACCCACAAGCGTGAGCTGTAATGGAAAGCTAAGCCGTAACCAACACCCGCTAGCGTAGCAAAAGCAACCAAGAGTAAACCGCCGCCAATGTGAGCTAAGCCAAACAAAACACTGGCGATGGCGATGCCAACTATCCAACCAAAACGCTTACTTAATGATTGTTGAACAAAGCCACGGAAGAAGGCTTCTTCTGCAACGCAGGTGAGTAATAAATTGTTTAACGCAAATAACCACCACCAACTTGGCAGGCTGAATTCAGGCTTTAATGCACCTAATCCCCATGCCATTGGTAACAAACTAAATAATGGGATAGCGGTAAGTAGAATCGCTTTTTTATTGAACGTTGCTTTGCTTCCCAATATTGCAGGATAAGCTAATAACAAACCAAAGAAGATAAACGGCTTATCAAGGTTCAAATACATCGTAAATGGAATGCTTAGTGGTCCAGAAACAACCGCGTCTAAAACTTTTGCGTTCGTAAACCCTGGGATTAAGTGCAGAAAAAGAGCCACACACCAAACAAAGATAAAAGCATACGCACCAATCTGCCATTTACGCTCTAAGCTTGGGGCCCTGTAGGCAACAAACAAACCAACAAGCATACCGACTAATCCAGATACGGTTAATCGTTGTTCTATAAGTGCACCAACTAAGGTTAATCCGAGTAACCCTAAACTGACTTTTGTTTGCTGAATAAAAGCCAATGCAATCGCCAACGCAAGTGGCAGCCAAATCCACATCGATAAATCTAAAATCATAACAAATCCTTTAAAATAATAATGACGTCTAAACGCGTCTTAAAAGTGAAACGAAGATTACTCATATGTTGCAGCAATGGACAGCAAAATACGCTTATTCGTCATTATTTTTCAACCTTTGCGCCGGCTAATAGCAGAAGTGCTCTATATACCTATCACTTTAATGAGTAAACGTTTATTATTGAGTGGGTTGCGACACTTCCATTTCGTCCAAACTTCCTCCGTTATACACCTGAGTAAACCCTGCTTTTTTTAAATAACTCATCGCTTGACCTGAACGGTTTCCGCTACGGCAATAAACAACAATTGGCGTTTGTTTGTCTATATCAGAAAAGGCTGTATTGATGGTATCTAAAGGAAGGTTTGCTGCCCCATCTAAATGTCCTTGATTAAATTCGCTAGGGGTTCGAACATCGATCAATAACGCCCCCTGCTCTACCAGATCCCAAGCTAATTCACCACGCTCTGATGCCCAACTGGTAAAAGAGATCATCACCAATAATAAGTACAACCCTGCCTTTATTCTCATGCCTTCATCCTTTTTATATATTAAGTGACTCATCTTTGAGTCAATACCAAACAATATACTTTTCACTTGATGGATATGCCATTATTTTAATCCAGATTAAAGAACTGTATCCATATTGTCGTTATATTCACGCTGTCTCATCAAATATCACAAAAATGAACAAGAAAAGAACAGCCATGATGAAAAATAACGATTTAAAGAGGATTCCACTTGAGCACTTTGTTTACTGAAACCCATATTGGCAACATGACATTAAAAAACCGTTTTATAAGAAGCGCGACGTGGGAAAATATGGCAACAGAAGATGGGCACATGACAGATAAGTTATACGCCATCTACGAGGAACTCGCTAAAGGCGACGTTGGGTTAATTGTCACCGGCTATGCCAATATCGTCGAAGAAGAAAAGCCAAATGCAGGCATGATGGGAATGTACAATGATTCTTTTATTGAGGGATATAAAGTACTGACCGAATTAGTGCATAGCCATGATTCAAAAATCGTTATGCAGCTTGCTTATGGCGGCACAAAAACGACCTACAATGTCGGTGAAAGAGTCATTTTCGCACCCAGTGAGGTGTGCGAAAGAGGCACTCTAACCTTAGGTAAAGCAATGACAAAGGATGAGATCGGTTACATCGTAAACGCCTTTGCTCAAGCAAGTCGAAGAGCGCAAGAATCTGGCTTTGATGGCGTTGAAATTCATGCTGCACACACCTATTTAATCAATCAGTTTTTAAGCCCATACTATAATCGTAGAGAAGATGAATACGGCGGCAGCTTAGACAATCGCATGAGATTCTTGCTAGACATTTATACTGAGATAAGAAAGCGGGTTGGCAATGACTTCCCTATTTTAGTGAAGCTCACTGCCTCTGAGTTTTTTGAAGGCGGTTTGACCTTCGACGAAACACGCCTCATTTGTAAAAAACTGGAAGAAATTGGCGTCGATGCCATTATCATTTCAGGCAACATTCATGGTAATGCAAGCGCTATGATTGGGGAGTCATTTGATGGTTATACCTTGCAAGAAGAAGGCTACTTCCATGAATATGGTGATGTGATCAGTAAAGACGTGACTGTTCCGGTAATTACCGTAGGTGGGTTGACTGATATTGACGCAATCGAAGCGATGGCGGCGAACACCAATATTCAATATTTTGCTTTATCACGCCCTTTGCTTGCTGAGCCTCAACTCATAAAGCGTTGGAAAGAAGGCAATAGAGCCGCTGTCGATTGTGAACGATGCTCAAAATGCCGAACCAGACGTGGCAATTTTTGTGTGGTGTACAAAAAAAGAAAGCCGAAAAAATCTCAAGACTAATCAATAAATAAATAGCAAAAAGGGTTGGCACAATGGCCAACCCTTCTTTCATCGTTATTTACGTGATGGTGTGTTACTCATATTCTGATGAATACGTCTCTTCGTAGGTGTGTGAGTAAAGCTCAAATAAGTTGCCAAATGGGTCTTCTAAATACACCATTTTAGATGGGTTGTTATCGTCTTCTGGATGGTAGCGCATAATATCCATGCGTACTTTACCGCCAAATTTTTCAGTACGCTCAATCACACCATGAAAATCATCCGTTTGAAGACAAAAATGGAAGATACCGATGCGAGAGAAATCAACCTCGTGGCGTTCTTGACGTTCTTTCATTTCGAACAATTCAAACCCAATACCATCTTTTGTAATGAGATGTGCAATATTGAACCCTTTAAACCCCTCGCCAAAAACAGCAACACACATTCTTCCGATGGCCGTTTCACGCTCTTCTTCTACTTTGGTATTGCCCATAACAACATTAAGACCAAGCGCTTTAGTATAAAACTCAACCGCTTTATCCATATCACCTACCATAATTCCAACATGATTCATTTTCATAATGCGCTCCAAATCCAAATAATATATGCGTTGTTCGTTTTGATGGAATGAGTATATGACTCGACATAGATTACATCAAATTATCAATAATTATAAAAATGATAATTAATATTTATGATTATTTAAGAGATGAATATACCTATTCCTTCATCTAGTAAGTACAACTCTAGTTCGTTATTTCAAAACATTCGACATATAGGAAAGCATGGCAGTGTATTTAGCCAATCATTACTCACTACATAAAAGAAAGACTTTAGATAGCGTGTTCATTTTTAACAAATAGAACCGAGCATAAATAATAATTCGTACTCAAATTATTATTTCAAATTAGCCTCATCCAAAAACATTCGTACAACAAAGCAAGCAATCCTTTATATTTCACATTAGTTATATTCACCCGTTAATCTCACGCTAAAAGCAAGAGTCAAAAATAATAAAAATCAACACCTTACATAGATGAAGTAGTCATTTTACCACAAAGAAAACATCACTATAAATTAACATCTCATTCTCCACAAAATCCGCCTCTCTTGATTATTTTCATAAAATTACTTATAGTACTAACCAATTTATTAATAACCCTACTTTACAAAGGACTTTAAAATGAATCCCATACTGGAAGTTAAGGGACTGTACAAAGTGTTTGGAGAGGATACTGACCGCGCATTTTCAATGATTGATGAGGGCGCCGACAAAGACGAAGTATTTGAGAAAACAGGATTAACGATAGGTGTTAATGATGTCTCTCTTAGCATTCAAGAAGGCGAAATTTTTGTCATTATGGGCCTCTCTGGTTCAGGTAAATCTACTCTTGTTCGTCTTCTCAATCGACTTATCGAACCAACCAAAGGCAGTGTTTTCCTAAGAGGTAAAGACATTGCACACATCTCCGAAGAAGAACTTCTGCAAGTTCGCCGCAATAACATTTCAATGGTTTTCCAAAACTTCGCATTAATGCCACACATGACGGTGATTGAAAACGCCGCCTTCGGCTTAGAGCTGGCTGGCGTAGATCAAGAAAAACGCAAAAAATGCGCATTAAGTGCATTAGAGAGAGTTGGACTCGATGTTTATTCAGAATCATACCCTGACGAATTATCCGGTGGTATGAAACAACGGGTTGGTCTAGCAAGAGCCTTAGCCTGTGATCCTGACATCCTGTTAATGGATGAAGCATTCTCTGCACTTGATCCTCTGATCAGAGCTGAAATGCAAGATGAACTAATACGACTGCAAAACGATGACAAACGTACCATCGTTTTTATATCGCACGATTTAGATGAAGCAATGCGAATTGGCGACAGAATTGCCATTATGCAAAATGGCGATGTCGTTCAAGTCGGTACACCCGATGATATTCTCAACAACCCTGCAAATGATTACGTCGAAGCCTTTTTCCGCGGCGTTAACATCGCAAGCGTCTTGACGGCCAAAGACATTGCCCGTAAAAAACCAGCCGCTATGTTCAAAAAATCAGAACATGATGGCCCAGCGTCAGCACTCCAATACTTAATGGATAACGACAGAGAATATGGCATCGTCGTAGATAAAAGCAGCCTCTATTCTGGCATCGTTTCCGTCGATTCATTACGTGAAGCACACAAACAGAAATCGTCTCTTGTTAGCGCACAATTGTCTGATGGTATAACACTGACACCAAATCAACCGATCAACGATATTTTAGGACAGGTGGCAAATGTGCCTTATTCCGTGCCTGTTGTTGACGAAAACGGCAATTATTTTGGTGTTGTGACGAAATCACGACTACTTCAGACGTTAGATAAGGGGTAGAACGATGTCATCTGAGCAAACAAACAGTGATCCATGGGCACAAACAGAGGCTCCACAAAGTGACCCTTGGGGTCAAACTGCAGACGCAACCTCAACAACGGCTGATTGGTTAAACAGTGAAACCGTTGATTCCATTCCTTTTGATCCTTTAAATCCCTTTGTAGAAGCGGTTCTTCCCGTCGATCACTGGGTTGAGTCAGGGCTAAATTGGATGGTAGAGCATGGACGTCCGCTGTTTCAAGCCATCCGTATTCCAATCGATTTTATTCTCAGCACATTTGAAACCGCATTAACCTCAACACCCGCGCCATTTATGCTCATTATCTTGTTCTTATTGGCATGGCAATTTTCGAATCTCAAGTTGGGTATATCAACCGCCGTGTCCTTAGTCTTTATTGGCCTTATCGGTGCTTGGTCGGAGGCAATGACGACTCTATCTCTGGTGATGACTTCTGTCTTCTTCTGTTTACTTATCGGATTACCGCTGGGGATTTGGCTCGCCAGAAGCAAAACGGCTGCGAAATTTATTCGCCCACTTTTAGATGCCATGCAAACCACACCCGCGTTCGTCTATCTGGTGCCAATTGTTATGTTATTTGGTATTGGTAACGTGCCAGGGGTTGTCGTTACGATAATCTTTGCATTGCCGCCCGTCGTTCGACTCACCATTCTAGGTATTCAACAAGTACCCGAAGAGTTAATTGAAGCGGGTCACTCTTTTGGTGCCAATAAAAAACAAATGTTGTATCGAATTCAGCTTCCTCTTGCCCTACCAACCATAATGGCCGGCGTTAACCAAACCTTGATGTTATCTCTGTCGATGGTGGTTATTGCATCAATGATTGCCGTTGGTGGCTTAGGACAAATGGTATTAAGAGGGATTGGTCGTTTAGACATGGGACTTGCCGCTGTCGGTGGTTTAGGTATTGTCATTCTCGCCATATTACTGGATAGAATCACTCAAGTACTTGGTGTGAATGCGGGTAATACGAAACTGCGTTGGTATCACATGGGGCCAGTCTCTATCGTATTGAAATTTTTTGCTCAAAAGAAAAAACCAGAACCAGAACTAAAACTTAAGGAGAAATAAGAATGATTAATTCATGGAAGAAAGCGCTAACGGTGGGTATCGTTTCTACACTCGCTTTATCAACCAACGTTTGGGCTGAAAAACTTCCTGGCGAAGGTGTGACGGTTCAAGCTCTTCAATCAACGGTTGCTGAAGAGACGTTCCAAACCTCGATTGTAAATCGCGCACTTGAAGAACTCGGCTATGATGTAAAACCAACAAAAGAGGTTGATTACAACGTTGCCTATACATCAATCGCAAAAGGCGACGCCACATTTTTAGCGGTTGGTTGGTTCCCACTTCATGCCGATAAATACAAGATGTCTGGTGGCGATGATAAATTCTATCGCCAAGGCCAATACGTTAGCGGTGCCGCTCAAGGTTACTTAATTGATAAGAAAACCGCTGAGAAATATGGCATCACAAACATTGGTCAATTAAAAGATCCTAAAATCGCTAAGTTGTTTGATGCTGATGGTGACGGCAAAGCCGATTTAACCGGTTGTAACCCGGGTTGGGGTTGTGAACTGGTTATTGAAAATCAGTTATCTGCCTACAAACTGAACGACACCGTAACGCATAATCAAGGTAATTACGCGGCAATCATTGCCGATACTATCTCTCGTTATAAAAACGGTGAATCCATTCTTTATTACACGTGGACACCTTACTGGGTAAGTGGCGTTCTTGTTCCGAATAAAGATGTAGTCTGGTTAGAAGTGCCTTTCTCTGCCCTACCTGGTGATCGTAAAGATATTGATACTACGTTGTCTAACGGCAAGAACTACGGTTTTGAAATGAACTCTATGCGTATTATTGCAAACAAAGAGTTTGCTGCTGAAAACCCATCAGCCGCTAAACTATTTGAAATCATGAAATTGAATATCAATGACGTGAGTGCTCAGAATATGATGATGAGCAAAGGCAAAAACAGCTCGGCTGATATCCAATCTCATGTGAACGGTTGGATAAAAGCAAATCAGAAACTGTTTGATTCTTGGATAGCCGAAGCGAAAAAAGCCGCAATGTAATCAATGGCTAGATCGTAACAGTAAGTGGTTACCTAGCATCAAACATTAAGTCACTAAACATTAAGTCATTAAACAAAGGCCATTAGCACACGCTACTGGCCTTTTTGATCTCTGAACCTTGAATATTCACCGCACCACAGAAGCAAACATCAAATTCGGCGATCTTTTTATACTGCACAATAAATAAACGAAACGTTATTATGGTATTTTTATTCCATAGTCATTGGATAAATACGCTATTTTTATCTTAACTAACATTGCTTATATTACTCCCATCAACAACGCGTTGGACGGATGTTCTGCCTTTCGCTTTTGTTTACAAATTTAGGAAGTAGATATGACTCACCCAATTATTGCCGATTTGAACTCTCGTTACACCGCTAAAAAATACGACGCAACTAAACGTATTTCAGCAGAAGACATGGATGTGATTAAAGAAGCGATTCGCTTATCTGCGTCTTCAATTAACTCTCAACCTTGGAAATTCATCGTTCTTGAAAGTGACGAAGCAAAAGAGCGTTTCCACGGTACGTTTGCGAACATGTTCCAGTTTAACCAACCGCATGCGAAAGAAGCGTCACACACTATTTTATTCGCACACAACCCTAAGTTCGATAAAGAACAATACCGTAAAGTGGTTGATGCTGAAGTAAGTTCTGGCCACCTTCCTGCTGAGCGTTACAACGACATGCTTGATGGTGCGTATGGTTTTGTTGAGCTGAATACAGATGAGTCTGGCTTTAACGGCAACTGGACTAAAGCTCAATCTTACATTGCTTTAGGTAACACACTGCATACGCTTGCTCGTATGGGTATTGCTTCAACGTCTATGGAAGGGGTTGATGCCGCACTAATTGGTGAAACATTCAAAGACGAGCTTAATGGCTATGTTTGTGATTTTGCCCTTGCTTTGGGCTACCACAAAGACGTTGAAGATTATAACTACGGTCTTCCAAAAGCACGTTTACCAATGGAAGATGTAATTACTGTTCTATAAGAATAGAAACAATAATTATAGAGAAGGTCAGACAGATGTCTGGCCTTTTTTGTATCTATCAATAACAGAACATTAGGCAATCATTACGAGCGCCCTCTTTCTATTTTATCTTATCTCGTATTTTTTGATAAATACACTCAGCTAATTGATGAGTCGCAATATTGCGATCTATCGTCTTACTCGCTAATGCCCCTTTCTCTACCACTTGAATCCAATCTTGGATCATGCGATCAAATCCTTTACTGCTCAGCATCGGCGTCCAATCTTGTAGTGTGAGTTTTTGCTCTGTACTGTTTTGCCATATTTTGCCTTCCACAAAAGAAGAAAATTCGTAAGCTTGATTTTCATAACTGGCAGAGACACGTTCTGTGGTAATACCAAAATGACGATCCATTGAGGCATGCAATAGGGTATTCCCTGCTTGCCATTGCACGTCCAATCTCGCCAATTTATTGCCCTGCATTTGATGGGTAATACTGAGATCATCAATACTCGATTGAGCATTTAAATTGATACTATCTAGAGGATGGATAAAATCATCAAAAATGAAAGTACGAAGTTCACCAGGCAATGCATGGCGATGTTTCTCCCAACGCAGCGAACGTAAATGACCTAGCTCACCTTTTGCTAGTTCAGGCAAATGTTGGTTATACAGTGGAATATGGCGACGGTTAAACCCAACATACAACGGTTGATTGTGCTTACCTGCCATAGCATAAAGTTTCTCAACGTCTTCTGCTGAGTCAGCAAGTGGCTTATCAACAAACGTAGGTACACCGTTTTTCAGGAAAAAAGACGCAATATCAGCATGCACTTTGGTTGCCGCGTGGATCATAACGGCATCTACCCCCATCGTTAACAGTTGTGGGTAATCTTCACAGATCTGATCAACTCGGTATTTTGAGGCCAACTGTTTTAATGTCTCAGAGTTTCGAGTGCAGAAGACAGGCTCTACCCCTTCGAGCTGAGTAATGATAGGCAAGTAGGCTTTTTGAGCTATATCCCCTAAACCGATGATTCCAATTTTCATTCTTATCCTTGTTTATATTAATCGCCTCTTTTCAGTATAATTTAAATTATTTTAACATTCTTAAGATGTTCACGTTATTAAGACAATATTCATCATAAGTCATACAAAAACACGCTTATTTATGCTTCAATCTATCCATTGTCTCCTCTACCTGAGAAAACCATGACGATTGAAAAGTTTGATTCTATTTATCAACGAGCGGCACAACGTAAAGGTGGAAAAGATCAACTGGAGTTACGACTTCATAAACCTCTTTCCCGTGAAGAACTTGCTGATATTCCCAATGACCGTTGGTTAGCCGCGTTTACTGAAAAGGTATTTCAGTGTGGTATCTCATGGGACGTCGTTCGTAAAAAGTGGCCTAATTTTGAAGAGGTCTTTTTCCAATTTCGCATTCAACCCTTATTACTTCAACCAGAAGAAACTTGGGAAGAAAAAGCCAGTGACCCACGAATTATTCGCCATTTAACCAAGGTGATGACTGTGCCAGCCAATGCCATGATGATTAACATTGCGAGTCTGAAAAATGGTTCATTTGGTAAGATGGTTGCAGAATGGCCAAGTGATGACATCATCGGACTTTGGGCCTATTTAAAGAAAAATGGAAAACGACTCGGAGGGAACACAGGAGCCTATGCGCTGCGTCAGATGGGTGTTGATACATTTATCATGTCATCGGACGTAGAAGGTTACTTACGCAGCTGTGACATCGTTGACAGCGGCCGTGATACGAAACGTGCACAGCAAGCGGCGAATAACGCGTTCAATCAATGGCAAAAAGAGTCTGGACGCAGCTTATCGGAGATCAGTCAAATTATAGCGTATAGCTGTGGTGATAATCGTATTTAACGGCTTATTAACGAGTACCTTATCCACTGGCCTACTTTTCTATTACTGATTTTCATCATAAAAAAAGCCAATTTGAATCACGCTTTTAAAGCGTTCTCAAATTGGCTTTTACTTTATTAGCCTAAATACATTAAGCCAATAATATCTTATACATTGTTCGCTTTATTATGCGTTGGCAGTATCTGATTGCTCAGTGGTTTCACCACGAATAATGCGAGTCAGTTTTGGTGCAATCAACAACGTAATCACTGCAACAACTGCTGTCGCGTAACCAATCTTACCAAATACATCACTGTAGATAGCCAGAGTTTGATTTGCATCCGTTAAACCTGCAGGTGCCGTTGTTAGTGTCGCAACCCAACCCGCAATAACGGCCGCAGTAGCAGAGGTTAAGAACCACATACCCATTGCAAAACCCATCATGCGTTGTGGAACAAGTTGTGCCACCATCGCAAGACCCAAGCCAGAAACAAGTAGCTCACCAACGGATTGGAACGCATAACAAACCACTAACCAGTTAGAGCTCATGATGCCATCTGCGTTAGCAAAGCTTGCACCGAATTTAAGAACAAGGAAAGACAATGCACACAGCACCATACCGAAAGCGAACTTGTAAGGCATGGCGAAACGCTCACCTAAGTTATTATAAGCAATGGCAAGTACTGGGCTAGCAATCATGATCCAGAATGGATTCAATGCTTGGAACTGTTCCGGAGCAACTGAAATACCAAACAAATTATGCTCGATATTATGAATCGCAAAGAAGTTTAATGAGGTTGGCATTTGGAAATAAAGAACAAAGAACACAACGCCTTGTAACATTAGGGCAAATGCCACCAACATTTTTGCACGTTCCAAACCTTGAATTTTAAACGCTTCCTTCATATAAAGAACAACAATCGTAACACCAACGACCACTAAGATTGCGTGAGCATAGAAAATGTTTTGCAATAATATTGAACATAAAAAGCTTAATGCTACCGCACCAACAACCACGCCTAAATAACGCCCTTTGTTTACAGGAGCAAGATCCGGTTCAGAACCGACGCCTTTCACCATACGAGAACACATTAAGAAGTTAATCACAGTAATGATCAAGCCAACAGCACTGACGCTAAACGCCATCCCGTAGCCAAATTTACTCGCAATCCACGGAGTCAGTAACATAGAGAAGAATGAACCAAGATTAATCGCCATGTAATACATCGTAAATGCACCATCTAAGCGTTGGTCATCTTTGTCATATACTTTTGCAAGCAAGCTTGATGGATTGGCTTTAAATAAACCATTACCCATTGTAATGAAACCCATCGCCACGTAAATCAAACCAGAGCCACCGATATTGCCTGCCGATGCAGAAATACCTAGTAACGCATAACCGATGGTGAGAATAAGAGCGCCGAGTGTAATTGTACGTTTTGTGCCAATGACTTTATCACCGACCCAACCACCAATGGCGACCGAACCAAAAATCAATGCAGAGAATGCCCCAAAGAGTACAAACGACTCTGATTCTGACATTCCTAAAATTTTAACGAGATAAACAGCTAAAATGGCTTGCATGCCATAGAAACCAAAGCGTTCCCAAAACTCTATTGAAAATATTAAATAGAATTGCTTCGGTTGCTTGAAAACATTCAAGTTAGACATAAGTAACTTCCTGTATGTGTTGTGATTGTATATTATTTTTTTTATATATATTTATGCATTACACAACCAACTTACTTACTTAACATTTACTTATCACTAGCCATAAATGGAATCTAATTTACCATTATTGATAAAAACAATAAAAACCTATTGAATCAAAAGATTACAGAATAAAATATAATGAAACATTTAGTAACAAATTATACTGACATTACGATGACACTCATCAGCAGTCGTTGATAAATAGGAAGTTGTTTGTTTTATAGACATAATTTTGAGGAAAGAAAATACGATTCATAAAAATGGCAGTAGATATAATCATCTACTGCCATTCATTTTACTAGTTATATTGTCGCTTATTAGACTTACATACCCGTTTGTTTACGATGTTTAAAATCAACTAATACGCCAAGAGCAAAGACACCAATAGTCACAAATAGAATACTTTGGAATACGTGATGATACTGTGTTGCAGAGACAATTAAATCTAATGCCCCGCCTTCTGATCCAGTGTCTGTCGCTGTAAATTGTGCAATATCTGCTGCCAGATAATTCGCCACAGAGCCACCTGCAAGCATGTAGATACCCGCTAATGTGCCCGTTGCTCCTTGTGGGTTCAATCGTGTAATTGCCGCAAGTGCCACAGGGTCAATGAACAACTCAGCAACGCCAATAAACAATAAACCAATCAATAACCAGACAAAGGTCGTTTCGCCACTCGCCATCGCCAATTTAGATGACAAGGTAATTAAGCTAAAACCTGCCGTCAGTAACAAAAGACCAATATTAAGCTTAGTTAATGTTCTTACTGAAATGCTTTTTGAATCAAGCATTTTCCATAACCATGCAACCGCCGCTCCCCCAACGATAACCGCAATAGGGTTAACTGATTGGAAAAAAGCAGTAGGAATAGTAAAACCGCCAACGTTTGTATTTACGTTACGCTCGATAAACAAGCTAATAGAACTGCCACCTTGTTGATCAAATGCCCAAAACACGGTACCAAACAGCATAAAGTACATAATTGAATTCAGCTTTTGACGATCTTCATGATGACTTTTACGGTACAAATTAATGATATGCACAAGAGACATCAAACAAATCACGGTTAAAATGTAACCCGCCCATAAATTTTTCAATACAAAAACCAAACCTAGGGTCGATAGCGCAACTAAAATAACCAGTAAGAACCAATGCGGGATCCCTGCCCATCTTTTCGTTAATGCACTCATATTCGGCTGTCTTACATGAGTAAAATACTTACGGCCAGTAGAAAAAACACACAAGCCAACAAGCATACCGATACCGGCTAATGAGAAACCAACATTCCAACCCCATTTCATCGCAGCAAAACCACATAAGATAGGAGAAATAACCGAACCGATATTGCCACCAATATAAGAAATAGAGAAACCCGCTTCACGCCCGTGCTCTTGTTCTTTGGTTTGGTACAACTCACCCAATAAACAACTTGAATTGGTTTTAAAGAAGCCGTAACCACAAATGATCAACGACAACGCTAAATACAGAGTCGTATGATCGCTACTTGGAAGACTCAATACAAAGTGTCCACTCACCATTAATAGGCTACCAATAACCACTGACCAGTAGTTACCTAAGTATTTATCCGCTAAATAGCCACCAATGATAGGTGTCACGTACACTAACGATGTATACGCACCATATAAGGCATACGCGTGTTGATCCGACATTAATAGCTTCTCAGTTAAGAAAAGAATCAATAAAGAACGCATACCGTAATAGCTAAAGAATTCCCACATTTGGATCGAAATAATATGAAATAACCCTTTAGGCTGTTTGATCGTATTCATCTGTTGTCCTGTCACTGTTGCATTAAATAAGTATCACTATCAATGATCGATACTTATTCATTAATATTGGGTAAACATACACAGCAACTTTCAAAACACCAAGAAAATTGCGGCAAATCCCGTGCAACATAAGTTTGCAAAAATAGACACTCGCTTATAACAGACATATTCTTCATTTAAAGAACACTATATTTGAGGTTGGTTAATCTAAAATTATCATATACTCTAAATATCATAACTTTCTATTATCGTAGGCATACATGTTAAATCCTCTTTGGTTACATACCTTTAAAACCTTAATTGAGGTGGGTCACTTCACCCAGACAGCCGAAAAACTCTATATGACTCAACCCGGAGTAAGCCAACACATCAAAAAATTAGAATCGGCTTGTGGTTATGCATTAATAAAACGAGAAAAGAAAAGTTTTGAATTAACAGAGCAAGGCCAAAGAGTGTATGAATATGCGTTGAAGACAGCCAAAGAAGAGTTAGAACTGTTGCAAGACCTCAGTTTTGATAACCCTTACTCTGGAGAATGTAAGTTAGCTTGTTCTGGTTCATTGGCACAATGGCTCTACCCTGCATTACTTTCATTACAAAAAGAGCATTCTGGATTATCTATTCATCTTGAGGCGGCCCCAAATCAAAAGATATTCGCAGACATGATGTCATCCAACATCGATTTAGGCATTGTTACCCACATTCCAAGTAAAAGCCTTTATCATAGCCAAGAAATAGGAACCGAGACATTATGTCTGATCTTGCCTAAAGCGTACCAAGGAAAAGAAATCACCGCCGATACCTTGCGTGAATGTGGTTTAATCTCTCACCCTGACTCCCTACATTATTTGTCTCTCTATTTTGATTTGTGCGGAGAACCGACGTTGGCAAACATGAATCTAAGTGAGCTGCCAAAAACAGGGTACGTAAATCAACTAAACCAAATATTATTGCCTGTATCAAAAGGGCTGGGATTTACGGTGTTACCAAAAAGTGCAGTAGAGAGCTTTATAGACAAAGATTCTTTATATATTGCGAAGGGAATGAATTCGGTAGAAGAAACACTCTATTTGGTACAAAAAAGGCATCGTAACTTATCTAAACGTTACGACACCATTCGTCATTTATTACAAACAAAACTTTCCTAGGTGGTGAATTATCACTCTTTCTTATTTAGCTCAAGTAAAAATCCAACGCCTAATACTGCGGTGATAATCGTCACCGCATAACTTATCCAAATAACCAATTCGGTTAACGGACTTAAACCCGCTTCAACCATAAAACATCACTCCTCCATGAGCGTACTTCTGTTTAACATCGTGCTTGTTTATTTCTTAGTTAGTGTACTCAAAAATAGGTACTCAATTTTGTGATCATAATCCTAAAAAACACTTATTGATAAAAAAGAAGATAATAACCGTGATTAATCTCTCGCTTATTTTTTCCTATTGAGTGTATTAACAATTACAGAAAACTGTTGTCTACCTCGAAACGGTCTTTATAACCTCCATTTTTGATTTGAAAAAAAGAAACTTACTTTCAATACTATTTATGTAACAAGTTAATACGGAAGAGAATTATGACGAAATTAGTATGCCCATGCTGTCATCAACATCAAGAATGGTTCTATAGTGAGACCCGTAGTGTTTGGCTTTGTATTTGCGGCCATGTGATTTTCATGGCGTAGTTCAAACATAACAAAAAAATAATGTGAGGTTCAATTTCCTTTATTAAACTTACTATTAAATAAAAACGTTTTTATTGTAGGTGGATAAATGAAATGGATTTCAATACCAATACTTGCCGTTTGGCTTTTTTGTCCATTCGCTAAAGCAGCGTCTCTCAGCATCGCCTTTTTAGGCTACAGTAATCATTATATTGATAATAATTACGATTATAATGAGAATCATGATTTAATCGGATTAAGCATAAATGATGGGTTCAGTATTGCTCATTTTACTAATTCTTATAACAACACATCCGTACTCGTTGGTTGGCGATTTAAAGTAGAGCAAGCCTTAAAAATTCAAGACTTGTCTATTTCAGCCGGTATTGTAACCGGTTTGGTTACTGGGTATGAAAAAGACCAAATCATCACTTACATCAACGAAAACATCAGTTTTTATTTGATACCTCAAATTATTCTCTCTTATCCCATCACCAAAAGCACATCTCTTTCTTTAGTTAATGGGATCATACCTGATACCCATGGCGTTATATTTATGCACCATCTTGAGTTATCTTTTGGCGATGTGTTCTAACTTTTTCGCTTGGGAAAATACAATCAATAATAGTTAACCCAGCAATATTACCCAATGGCTCTGAATGCCCTTGATAAGTAAAATTAGCTTGAGTAATTTTATATTCTGTCGATTCAAATAATACGTTATCCATGATGCCCTACCCATTCTATTTTTATCATTATTTAATACCAATCAACCACTTAATTACTTGATATTAATTAGCTTACTTTTTTACCAAATATCATTTTATAGATAGATTGGAAAAAAATAGCGACACTATAGCCAGCATCCGCTTTGCCATATTCATCAACAGCATAAATAAAATTAGAGTTAAATTTTTCAACCGCTTCTTTAGGCGTGTCAGCATAGATAGCATCATCTTCAACTTCAAAGCCTTGTTGCAAAAGCGCGGCTTTCTCTTTAATAAAAGAGTCAGAGGCCATATCAAGGTAGGTATAGTGCTTACGGTCACTATCAGGGATACAAAAAAATTGATACTTAGTCATATTCATTTCCTCAGTAAAATAAAACGTCTCAAAAGGGGAGTCAAATTGGCGTGATATTTTATTTACTGAATGAATAATTAGAAATTAATTCATACATAATTAAGATGAATATATAAAGAAATCACTCCACGAACAATGGGGAAAGTAATAAAAACGAGAGTAGCTCACATTATATATAACTATATTTAACAAAAAACGGCTCACCAAATTTAGATGAACCGTTTAATCAGATTAAATAATCCCCTTGGTACAAACAACGCTTTATTAATCTAAAGACTTTTTAAATCGCTTGGACGCGATAAATAAACCAATAACAGTGAAGATAATCATCCACAACGTATCTCGCCATAAATCCATCAAATCCGCTCCACGTAGAACAATGCCTCTGATCAATCTCATGAAGTGTGTCGCGGGTAAAATTTCAGCAATCCACTGAGCAATAACAGGCATGCCTTCATACGGAAACATAAAACCTGATAATAAAATCGAAGGCAATAAGATGAAGATAGTCATTTGCATTGCTTGAAGTTGTGTTTTCGCAATGGTCGAAATCACCAATCCAAGAGTTAAGCTTGCGGCAATAAACAATAATGTGCCTAATAAAATTTGGCTTAATGATCCATTAATCGGCACACCAAAAATTACATAACCTAAACCAAGAATAATGAAGACTTGAATTAAACCAACGAAGATATACGGAATAATTTTAGCAACCATCAACTCAAACGATCGTATTGGTGTCGTAATGAGTAGCTCTAAATTCCCTCTTTCTCTTTCTCGTACAATCGCAGAACTGGTAAAAAGCACCATCGTCATGGTTAAGATAACACCGAGTAGTCCAGGAACAATATTGACCGCAGATCGTCGACTTGGGTTATAGAACAAAGTGACTTCAAACGTTTTCGCATGAGCGCTGTTTCGCACATCAAAATCAAGATCCGTTAATGGCATGGTTTGTAAGCCAAGAATCGCCGCACTTATCATGGTGTCTGAGCCATCAACAATCCATTGCCCTAGCTCTCTTCCTTGCATCATCCGCTGAGTAATATCTTTTGGTAATACTAACGCAGCACGAACAATACCCTGTTGGATGGCTTTTTCTGCTTCTTCTACGGTTGGGTAATGTTGCTCAACGCTAACCACTTGAGTCACTTTCACCGATTCAGTGATCATTCGCCCAAAGGCACTTTCACTTTGATCAACAACCGCAACAGGTATGTCTCTAATGTCGGTATTAATCGCATAACCGAATAATAACAATTGAATCAAGGGGATCATAATAACCATGCCAAAGGTCAATTTATCTCGTGATAATTGACGAACCTCTTTAAGCATAATGGCTTTCATACGATTAAGTGATTTCATTGGCGTCCCTTCCCTGTCACGGTAACAAAGACATCTTCTAAACTTGGGCGCGCCCTATTCATCTCTGCGTCTTTTAACTCAGGAAATTCGGTTCTCAACCATAAAATAGGGTCACTCACACGTTGATGAATAAGCACTCGTAATCGTATTCCTAACTGAGCGGCGGATCTCACTTCATCTCGCTTTATTAACCTGTTTTTTAATACGCGTAAATTATCCGTTTTCACTTCAACAATATTCACCCCCATGTTTGCCATTAATGTTTCTGGCTCTCCATCGGCACGAATAACGCCAGATTCCATAATCGCTAACCGATGACAACGTTCCGCTTCATCCATGTAATGTGTCGTCACCAAAATAGTGGTGCCTTTATCGGACAGATCAAATAATTGCTCCCAAAATTCTCGACGATTTTCAGGATCCACCGCTGACGTTGGCTCATCTAAAAACAATAATTCGGGATCATGCATTGTCGCGGCCGCTAATGATAACCGCTGCTTCTGACCACCACTCATGCCCGATACCCGTTGTTTTCGGAGTTGGTCAAGACCGTAAGTAGCAAGTTGTTCTGTAATACGCGCGGCTAATAATCGTTTTTCCATTCCAAAAATTTGACCTATAAACTCTAGGTTTTCTTCCACACTTAAATCGTCATATAAAGAAAACTTTTGAGTCATGTAACCAATTTTCAAACGTAATGCCTCGGACTCTTTAGGGATACGTAAACCAAGTACATCAATATGGCCCGATGTAGGACTCAGTAATCCTGTTAGCGTGCGGATAGTGGTCGATTTACCGCATCCATTTGGTCCTAAAAAACCATAGATACTGCCTTTAGGGACGGATAAATTAATACCATCTATCGCGGTAAAATCACCAAATTTCTTTACCACATTGGTGGCTTTAATCGCGAAATCAGTCATTAGAGTCGTCCTTTTTCAAGATAACTTGAGCAGGAACCCCCGAAGGTAGAGAAGCCGCAGACTCGGGTAAATCGACTTCGGCTAAATACATCAAGTGCGATCGGTCTTCTTCAGTCAGTGCATAATAAGGAGTAAATGAAGGTTCAGACGCTACCCAGCGAACCGTACCTTTAAAGGGTAAATCAATGCCATCCACTGCCACTGAAAACGTTTTCCCCGGAATAAACCCAACACGATAAGAGGCAGGAACATACACTCTGGCATAAGGGATACGATTTGCTTGAATAACCGCCACAAACCCATTAACTGGAACGCGCTCACCTAAGTTGTACGGCAGATTATCTAAAATTCCATCACGTGTTGCGACAATGGTTAACTCATCTAATTTTTGCTGTTGTAACACCACTTCTGCTTTCATTGCATCAAGCTCTGCTTTGGCTTGATCGATGTCTTCTGGCCTTGCCCCTGAAGTCAGTTTGGAGAACTCTTCATTGGCAGAATTCAATGCCGCACGAGAAGAGTCCCGCGACGCTAAAGCCGCGTCTTTATTTGATTGACTCGTCAGTTTTTTCTTTACCAATTCAACCATTCGACGATAGGTCTTTTCAGCATCAATCAACTGGGCTTTTGCTTGATCAACTCGGGCTTGAGCAGACGCAATATCTTCAGGCCGCTCGCCATTGGTTAACCGCTGTAAATACGCTTGGGCTTTCGCCTTATTAGCAATAGCGTAAGCAAGAACTGCAGTTTGATTTTTTGTATCAAGTTGAACCAACACATCTCCAACTTTTACCACACTACCTTCTTTCATCGGTAATGCTCGGATAATCTCATTGGAGGTCGCAGAGAAGGTCACTCTGTCTCGTTCTAACGTTCCTAGGGCTTCATCACGCTGCTCAGGTCCACAACCTTGTAGTATCACCACGCAGATAAATCCTAATAATAATTTACGCATCCTTCTCTCTCCTGATATTAACTACTTACAGCTTAGTAAAAATAACGCCATCACTCAAAACAATCCCATCTTACTCCTAAAAAAAGCCCCATTGAATGTCTTCATTCAACGGGGCTAATTACAATGTCATTCTGTGATATAACAATATCTCAACCAGACATTAATATTTAAATAGATTGACCTGATTATTTAACTGCTTGGCAATTTCTCTTAACTCCAAAGAAAGCTGTTGAGAATTACTGGCTTCCGTCGACATTTGATCAGAAACATCATTCGCCGATTGAATATTTTGGCTCACTTCATCCGTCACTGTTCTTTGTTCTGCCGCTGCGTTTGAAATCTGCATTGCCATATCCGAAATCTGTTGGATTGAGAAGGAGATTTCTTCTAATGCGGTAGTCGCATTATTTGCATCATCAACACTTGATTGCGCAAATTTCTTACTCTCATCCATACTATGAACGGCACTTTTTGTGTTGCGCTGTAAGGTTTCAATCATATTTCTGATCTCATCCGTTGAACTGTGCGTTCTTTGTGATAAAACACGAACTTCATCGGCAACAACAGCAAAACCACGACCTTGCTCACCAGCACGCGCAGCCTCAATGGCGGCATTTAACGCTAATAGATTCGTTTGCTCTGCAATGTCTCGAATGGTCGACAAAATCATATTAATTTGTTGCGCGTTATTTTCTAGTTCTTGAATAATCCCTGATGCATTATCAACTTGATTTGCAAGGTTGGTGATCGATTCTTGATTACGAACAATCACTTGTTTGCCTTGTTCACAGCTCTCTGTTGAGTTTATTGCTGATTCTGCAGTCAGTTGGGCGTTGTTTGCAACTTCTTGAGCAGTGGCAGACATTTCATGCACTGCCGCCGCTATTTGTGTTATTTCATTTAATTGAACCACTAGGCTATCGTTGGTTTTACTCGCCACCTCTATACTCACTTTAGACTGTGAATTAAGCTCTAATGATGACGCTGCAATGTCTTGAATAATAATGTGAAGTTTATTAATAAATGCATTGACATGAATGGCCAGTTGACCAATTTCATCTTTTGAATCTACCTCAATTCTCTGAGTTAAATCGCCCTCACCTTTTGATAAATCTTCCATCGCTTTGCTTAATACTTTTAATGGCGCTAACGCTTGTTTAATCAAATACATAGCAAGAGAAGCTATGATGATAATTTGAAGTATAACCATCATGGCAGAATCACGAATCACACTGCGTACAGAGACAAACGCTAAATCTTTATCAACAACTGCAATAAAATACCAACCTGTTTGAGGAATTTCTGCTGCGGTGATAAAAGCATCTTGACCATTAACCACCACTTCGGTTGAGGAGTGATTACCCGACAACTGTTTAATCGTACTTAATGAAATATCACGTCCTAGAAGATTCACCGACTTCAATGCCATATTCTTTTCAGGATGTGCCACAAAGTTACCTTTACTGTCAATTAAGTACGCCGATACGCCTTCTTGATTGATGGATAACACATCATCCACAATACTTTGGATATTAATGTCCGATCCCATCACGCCACGAAGGCCGTTAATATTAAAAGCGTGAGCAATACTTACGACTAATTGACCTGTTCCGATATCAACGTACGGACTAGTTATAATTGGCTTTGATGACTGAAGTGCATTTTCATACCAATCACGACTGCGCGGATCATAGCCTTCTGGTGGTGCGTTTTTAGGATCGCTAACATAAAACTCCCCCGTAGATAATCCAGCATACGTTGTAGAGAATCGACCTGAACGTTGAGATTGCAAAAAGTAGCTGATAGGTTCTACTGAGTACTCAAATGCTTGCTCTGTCGCTTGCAGGATCTGAATTTTCCCATCAATCCATTTTTCAATACCAAGGACACTGGATTTTGTTATTGCTGCCGAAAATTGATTCACTGAACGATGCGTTTCAGACATGAGCTGACGACCTGTCATGTAAGTTTGCACTGAAGCCATAATTAATATGACAATGACAAACATAAGAGTTAACTTATTTTTAATCGAAATATTTTTGTACATGATTGAGCCTAATTTATATAAATTCTACTTAATACCAAGATAAATATAAAAACTCATATTCATCTCGATCTACATCAAAGCAATTACTCACGAAGCCTTATACTTAGAATCTTTATATTTAGTATAAAATCCCACAATATACTGCGAGCTGTATCGATAATAAGAAACTCAATACTGATTCAATATCACATTAAAAAAACACTTAGTAATCACATAAGATATTGTCTATTAAGGATAATTATCACCTACAAATAAGCAACATGACTAGTTAACATACAATATTAATTAGTGACCAATACACTCATAATTAGATCATGCCAGATATGAATCTTTACTATTTTTAACAGCTTTAATTTATTGTATTTCATTCTGTTTAATATAGCAAAATCTAATATTGCATAAAATAATGACTTATAAACAGAAAGGTTATTTAACGACATTATCTTTCGTCCATAAAAAAGCCCGATTGAATCCCTTCATTCAATCGGGCTTTTTATTATTTTATCGTTATTCTATTATGGGGTTACTACACCAAACCATAAATTGAATTGATCAAATACCGACATCAGTTGCTGGAATTTAGCTTGGTCAGAAACCGTAAATTCTCCCGCTTTCATTTCATCTTTCAATACTGATTTTTTCGACATCATGTTTTCAAACGCTTGACGCGATAACGTAATGTTCAAATCCGCATTATCAAACTGAGTATCTGTATAAGACTTCAATACTGAATTACTTAAATCCATTGAGTATTTACCATCGCCTTTAACATCAATATTTACTTTAATGTTCATGCCTTTTGCAACATCAGGTTTCACTGTCACACCAAGGTATTTCATGAACTGATTAAACGGCATGTTCACAGCGATTGCTGCTGTGTTTGGCGTTGCGACTGGTTTAATACCATTACGTAATTCTTTAGCACCGCCTAGATAATAGTTTCTCCAAGGACCAGACTCTGATTGATAGCCTAGTTGCTCCATTGCGTCCGCTTCTAAATAACGTGCATCCATATTGTTAGGATTTGCAAAAGTCACGTTATTTAACAGAGTCACCGCCCAACGGTATTCGCCTTTTTTGATTGCCGCTTCAGCAAGCTCAATGACTTTCTTCTCGCCACCTATCGCTTCAACGTATTTAGTGCCTTCTTCCGTTGGTGTTAATGGGTTTAGATTGGCTGGGTTACCGTCCCACCATGCGCCGAAGTAGTAATCGTAAGTCGCACGTGCATTATGAGAAACCGTACCGTAGTAACCACGGTTGTACCACTCTTTACCTAATGAATCTGGCAGTTTAATTTCTGCTGAGATTTCATTTGGCGTATACCCTTTGTTTGCAAGACGTAGCGTTTGGTCATGAACGTATTTATACATATCACGCGTTTTCGCTAACTGTCCTTTGATCTTCTCTTGACCCCATGTAGGCCAATGGTGCGAAGCAATCATGGTGTCTGCTTTGTCGCCATACGTATGTAATGCTTGGTCTACGTAAGTCGCCCACGAAGATGCATCACGTGTTTTTGCGCCACGCAATGTCGAAATGTTGTGGATAGTGTGCGTCATTACTTCCGCAGCCATCATGGTTTTGTATTCAGGGAAATAGAACATGAATTCAGAAGGCGCTTCTGATTCTTGAGCCATCATCACTTCTAGATCAACACCATCAATCGTCATTTCTTGACCAGTGTGCTCTGCAATTTCAGTTGGCTTAACAATACCAGGTGAACCTGATGACGTCGTCTTGCCTAAACCGCCATCAACCATGCCTTTATTGTTCGCATCAAGAAGGTTGCCATACATGTATGAAGAACGACGCGACATGGTGGTGCCTGCCATTAGATTTTCAGCAATAGAGTGCGTGAAAAAACCTTCTGGTGCTGCAATAGCCACATCACCATCATCAATGGCTTTTTGAGTTGTTACGCCTAAAATACCACCAAAATGGTCAACATGAGAGTGAGTGAAAATAACACCCGTTACTGGCAGGTTCTCTACTTTATCGCGTAATAATTTTAGACCTGCAGCAGCCGTTTCTGGTGAAATAAGCGGATCGATAACAATCCAACCATCATCACCACGAATGAACGACATCACTGATAAATCAAAACCACGAACTTGATAAACACCGTCTTTAACTTTAAATAAGCCATTGATGTTATTTAGTTTCGCTTGACGAAGAAGAGAAGGGTTAATGGTTTGAGTGTCTTTGTCTTGATTAATAAAATCAAACTTTGAGAAATCCCAAACGACATTGCCTTGCGCATCTTTAATTGTTTTTTCTGGCCATTTAGCAATGAAGCCACGAGAAGCATCTTCAAAATCCGATTTATTATCAAAATTTAAATATTGCTTTAATTGATCATTCTTTTGAATCGTGTAGGTCGTTGCTTCTTTTGGCTGACTGGTTGTTGGTGCAGCAAAAACAAAGGCAGGAGCCAGAGTAGCTACAACCGCCAGTGATATGATGGATTTTTTAAATGACATTAATAATCTCTCAATATGAGCGAACAATGCAATTTGTTCGTCGCTGGAGAAATAGTAGGGCTTATCAGCGAAACGATCGATAGCGTCACTGTTAAAAGTGGATTTAGTTATATTTAATCCAGAACCAAATAGATTAACTAATTCATAAATTCAATAGCGGTAAATGTTGAGTTACCTCTTCAAACGTTTTCTTTAACCACTGATGGCCGGTATCCGATTGCTGCGAATGGTGCCATGTCATATACACAGGAAGTGGCCGTGAATCAAACGGCAGTGGTAAAATGGTAAGTGGTAACATTGTAGAGAGCATCTTGGCATGCCAAACTCCAGTGACACACAACCAATCGGTTTGAGCCGCCATCATTATTGAGTTACAAATAGACCCACCGGTATAAGCTTCCTTTCTTTGAGGTAACTTTTCTTTTAATAGTGAATCCATGATGTAGTTATCCATCCTTTGAGTTTTCCACAAGAGATGTTGCTCTGCAAAAAATTGCTCTTGAGTAATACTGTCTTTGATTCTTGGGTGGTCTTTTCTACACACGACGACTAACGGTAATTCAAACAATAATTGATTATGATAACCATGCTCTTCAAGTGGCACCGTTGCTAAAATTAAATCCACCTTACGCATGCGTAAATCAGCCTGTCTGTCTTCCTCGTTTAAGTGTTCAATATCGGCTTTAAAATTCACATCAGGTGCACATTCATCACGATGTTTTATTAAGGGAGGAACAATCATCAAATCGAGATCTTTATGGCTGGAAATACGAAAGGTTCGCTGACTCGTTGCAGGATCAAACGCTTGACGAGATTTTGCACCATTCAATAATAAACTCAATGGTTCTTGAATTTCAGCGTGTAATTCAGTTGCAAAATTGGTGGGGACGATCCCTCTTCCTTGGCGGATAAATAATGGATCTTGATATTGTTCACGCAGTCGATTCAATGTATGGCTGACTGCTGGCGCCGTAATCCCTAAACTCACCGCCGCCTCATTCACACTTCGTGTGTTCATTACTATATCAAAGGTTTTGAGTAAATTTAGATCCATGAATTCCTACCACATCAATTATTTAGTGATCTAATTATAAGCAGTTTTACAATCAAAAATCTAACACTGCCTCAAGGTATTCTATTTCTGTCTCTTTTTGACAACCAAATAACCTTGTAAAAATAAAGTTTAATTTATAAGACTAGATAGCATTAGGTGATTATTTCCTACTCATCATATCGCTTCATTGTTAGCCTTAAAAGGTAACAACGGATTGTTAATCTCAATGACTATCATTCTTTTAAAAGAGGATAACGCTATGCTTGATCTCATGAATTATCTATCAAGCTCAGATATCAAAATCCATCATGATTTTGCCTCTTTTTTACGTCTTAATACGCTTCGTTTTAACTACTGCAATTCATCGTATCAATTGCCTCTTTCTTCAAAGCAACGTTTAGAACAATACCTTTCTTTAGGTCAACCATTTCTCGCGCCTTTTGGTGATATTAATCAAGCCGATACTTTGCTTGCTTTTTCATTTGGCGACAGCGCAGATGTGAATACTCAGCTCAGTGCATTGGCAAGTAACATTCAGCAATTACACCCTGATATTCATGTACAATTACAACAAGAAATAGCCCAGCATTACCCTAACGTTCATCAAGCCAGTGTGATTAAAAACAGTGACTACCAAACCACCGCAGACATTGCTCGTGAAGCACTAAAAAACATCGCATCGCGAGAGGTTATTGTGGTTGCTCAGTCTTGGCATGCAAAACGCTGTATCGATACATGCAAAGAACAAGGATGGAATGTTGTCGGCTTACGTTGCGTGGATGACTTTCCAGCGCAAGACCCACAACCTTGGGTTCGTAACCCATTAAATTGGTTAATAAAAGAAAGTCACAGAGAAGTCGCAACAGGACAAGAAATTAGTCAATACTTTCAGCTTTGTTAAACAATGAAACACTCGACAAAAATTTGCGGCAAGACTCTAATTTACATAATTTAACCCGGATAATTCACTCTTATCCGAGAGCATAATCACATTTTTTACCTTATCTCAGACATACACTTCCCTTCTATTCTTTCCTATATTATTAACGGCATCAGAAGGATTTTTTATGTCGCAGATTTCCCTTAATGGCGATTGGACACTCACCTCTCCTACGCATTCACATATTGCTATTCCAATGACCATTCCGGGTGATAATTATCACGCCTTATTTAACGCCAATATCATTGCTGACCCTTATCAAGAAACAAATGAAGAACACGTTCAATGGGTGAGAGAATGCGATTGGCATTTATCTCGTTCTTTCTCGATATCTCAAGACGATCTTAACGCTAAAGCATTGTTATTGACCCTCAGTCGATTAGATACCCTTGCCGATGTTTTTATTAATGGCGAGCAAGTATTAAGTAGCACCAACATGTTTCAGCAGCACCGTATTGATATCAAACCGTTTATCGTGCTTGGAGACAACATCATTGATGTTCATTTTGCACGTGTAAACGAAGAAGGAAAACAACGAGCACAGCAATTATCGATGCCTATTCCTTGGGCTGTTGGAAATAATAAAGTGCCTCACATGAACTTGATCCGCAAAACCCAATGCCACTCAGGTTGGGATTGGGGGATTTGTTTATTGGTGTCTGGCATTTATGACCCCGTTTACATTGATCCTATTAAACACATCACTTTGCATTCAGTTCATACAGAACAAATATGGCATCAAGGCAGTGTCGATGTCGGCGTAAGCATCAAGCATGATTTAATGTCAGGGCACGATATTACCGTTACGTTTGGAGAACGAATCCAAACCATTACCAGTCATGAACAAGGCGAAACCACGGTCATCTTCCCAATTGAAACCCCTGAACTTTGGTGGCCTTCCGGTTACGGTGAGCAACCTTTATATCCTCTAACGATAGAGCTCGATGGCCAATCAATTTCAAAAAAAATAGGCCTAAGACAATTAGCATTAAATAACAAAGCAGACGCGATTGGCTCGGCGATGGAATTTATTATTAATGGTTTTCCAATCAATTCAAAAGGCGCAAATTGGATCCCGATGGATGCCATGCCAAGCCTAGAGTCAGAAACTCGCTACCGTGACCTGTTAAGCAGTGCAAAAGACGCGAACATGAATATGATCCGCGTGTGGGGTGGCGGCCAGTACGAATCCGACACCTTCTATGAATTGTGTGATGAACTGGGATTAATGGTATGGCAAGACATGATGTTTGCCTGTTCACTGTATCCCTCTACTGATGCTTTCATGAAGGAAGTGGAACCGGAGATCCGTCAGCAAGTTCAGCGCTTAAAAGATCATGCCTCTATCGTACTTTGGTGTGGAGATAACGAAGTGATTGGCGCCATCGGCTGGTATGACGAATCGAAACATAATAAGACCACCTACACGGTTAATTATGATCGTCTAAACCGTAATATCGCGCAATGGATTGCAGAAGAAGACCCAAGCCGCCGTTTTTGGACGAGTTCGCCCTGCAATGGTGACATGGATTTTGGTGATGCATGGCACAATGATAACCGAGGAGACATGCACTTTTGGGATGTGTGGCACTCAGGAAAATCATTCAATGCGTACTTGGACATCAAACCACGTTTTTGCTCTGAATTTGGCTTTCAATCATGGCCTTCTTTTGCTGAAGTGAAACGCTTTGTGCCAGAATCAGACTGGAATGTCACTTCTCCCACGTTTGAGGGTCACCAAAAAAATGGGCGAGGAAATAGCATCATCACAGAAATGTTTACTCGTTATTTCCGCTTCCCATCCAACTTTGAGCAAATGCTGTATTTAAGCCAAGTTCAACAATCCATGGCGATTAAGACTGGCTGTGAATACTGGAGAGCCATCAGTCCTATTTGCCGTGGCATGCTGTATTGGCAATTAAACGATAATTGGCCAGTTAGTTCGTGGTCAAGCATTGAGTACAGTGGTCGTTGGAAGCAATTGCACTATCACGCCAAACGCTTTTTTGCGCCAACGTATGTGCCTTTTGAAGAAACAGACACTGAACTTCAGATCAGAGCTGTTAATGATAACCGCTTTGAACGTCATATTGATGGTACAGCTTACTGGATGGATTTTAACGGTGAAGTCCTCGGGCAATGGCCAATTAACTACTCTATCGAACCTGATGGCAACGATGTGATTTGGTCACTTTGCAAAGAAAAATTTCAAGTGAGTAAAAACAACAGCTTCTTCTTTGTCGAGATAGACGTCAATGGCGAACGCATTCAAAACACATGGTTTGCAACACCAAAACTCAAACAACTGACCATTAAAAAAGCGAACATTGAGGTTACTCAAGAAAGTGAACGTATTACACTTTGCTCTGATAATCCCGCTTTCTTTGTGCATTTAGAACACGACGGAAAAGGCCGTTTCAGTGATTCAAGTTTTACGTTATTACCGAATACCCCAATCACTATAAATTACTTAGGGGATGACATCGAAACAGTAACCAAAACCTTACGTGTTTATGATTTATCAAACAGCTATTAATAGGCATTAGCGTTAAAAAAGAGGTGACATTTGATGTCGCCTCTTTTTATTGATAATAATATATTATGATAACCAGAACAAATCATAATTATCAGTTTTTATCGTTCTCCCTTATTCTCTTCTCATAGTAATAATTCATACCCCGTTCGTTTGCAGGAGTTTCATTATGAGTAACGCATTATTTTCATTGGTTCAATTAGGCCAACACACATTATCAAACCGTATTGTTATGCCTCCAATGACTCGTTCACGCGCAAGCCAACCTGGTGATAGTGCTAACGATATAATGGCAACTTATTATGCACAACGTGCCTCTGCGGGTCTTATCATTTCAGAAGGTACTCAAATCTCTGAAATGGGTAAAGGCTACGCATGGACTCCTGGTATTTACACACAAGAACAAATCGCCGGTTGGAAAAAAACGACCGATGCTGTACACGCAAAAGGCGGTGTAATATTTGCGCAGCTTTGGCATGTAGGCCGCGTAACTCACCCTGATAATATTGGCGGAGAACAACCGATTTCATCTTCCGCTATCAAAGCAGAAAATGTGAAAGTCTTCATCGATAATGGTACGGATGCACCCGGCTTTGTGGATGTTGTAGAGCCACGAGAAATGACAAAAAAAGACATTAATAATGTCATTGAACAATATCGCCAAGCGGCATTGAATGCAATTGAAGCGGGTTTTGATGGCATTGAGTTACACGCGGCAAATGGGTATTTAATTAATCAATTTATTGATTCAGAAGCGAACAATAGAACGGATGAATATGGCGGAAGCCTAGGAAAACGTTTACGCTTTTTAGATGAAGTTGTGACCGTATTAGTTGAAGCCATTGGTGCTGATCGCGTAGGGGTTCGTTTAGCGCCACTAACAACATTAAATGGTACGGTTGATGCAAATCCAATCGCAACCTACACCGCTGCAGCTGCCTTATTAAATACGCACGAAATTGTCTATTTACACATTGCAGAAGTGGATTGGGATGATGCTCCTGAAACGCCAATTTCATTTAAACAAGCGCTTCGTGATGCTTATAAAGGCATTCTAATTTACGCGGGTCGTTACAAAACAGAAACGGCACATACTGCAATTGAAGAAGGCTTTGCCGATATGATTGGTTTTGGTCGTCCATTTGTTTCGAATCCAGATCTACCTGAACGTATTAAGCACAATTACCCATTAGCAATGCATAATCCAGATACATTATTTGGCGGTACCGAAAAAGGATTAACGGATTACCCAATCTACGGCAAATAAATTTCATCGCATATAAAAAAGCCAATGATATTATTCATTGGCTTTTTTATTCTCGTTCTTTACGCTTCGCTTGAATACTCAGCTTTCACTTTATCAATAATTAATTCTCTAAACCAACGATGAGAATGGTCAAAGTCAAAATGCTTATGCCACATTAATACATAGCATCCGGGTTCCATTTCAATAGGCCCAGGTAGTATTTTTAAAGGTGAGTTTTTTAGCATGTGGTCGACGTATTTTGCTGGCGCACATAAGATCAAATCACTGCGTTCACACAACTCCATTGCTGAGTGAAAATCCGTTAAATTGACGGCAATATCACGTTTAAGGTGTTGTATATTAAGAATATCATCCAATAACCATTGTTCTATCCCACCAAAAACGACCTGTAAATGACGGTACTTTAAAAAAGTATCAAGATTCCATTCTTCTTGAAATAAAGGATGGTCTTCACGTACCAAACATACGGCATGATCTCTAACTAATTCAACACAGTTCAATTCTTTTGGAATGTTTTCCATGTGCCATTTAGAGCGACGATCCCATTCCCAACAACTGATTGCCATGTCAATTTCACAACGTAATAACTGATCTAGACTATCACGACGCCATGTTTTCGCATGTACGTTCACTTGCGGTGCTTGCTTCAATACCGAAGGCATAAAATAAGGGTAAGTAAGAGAATAAGCGGGCTCTACCATATGAATATCAAAGGTACGCTTACTCTCACTTGGTTCAAAATGATTAGGCCGAGTAAATAACTCTAAATGTTGAAGAACTTGACGTAATTCTGGAGCGAGTTGCTTTGCTCTTGGCGTTGCTCTTAATCCATAAGAGGTTCGCTCAAACAGTGGGTCATCAAACACTTCTCGTAGTTTCGCCAATTGTTTACTCACGGCAGATTGGCTCAAATGCAATCGTAATGCAGCGGCGGTTACGCTCTGTTCTTCTAACAACACTTCTAACGTATTCAGTAAATTATAATCGAACTGCAACACAGGTTATTCCACCAATTTATTCATTATCACTGTGATAAAATATCCAGTGCATGTAAACACGCCTCGCCATCATAATGCCTTGTATCTGAACTCCGATTGTAAAGTTAACGTGATATATGCCTTCCGCAGTAAAAGTAACTCAGTCACTTAACCAAGTTGACCATGTCTTTTGATGTATATCGATGGCAGCCACCGACATCATCATTTTTTAATGCTAAATCGAGCATACACTTCGCAACAATCTCGCCTTTAATCGGTTTATAATTTAATAAAAAACCTTTCATCAATGGCTTAACTATCTTCATTATCCCTTGTAATAACACTTCATCAGGGCGCGTTTTTGATCTCGTTCCCGCTAAGGGACCCGGTTGCATAAACGTGACATTTTTAAAACCAATCGCCGTTACTTGATCTTCCATTTCACCTTTGCATTTCAAATAATGCGAAAGCGCCGAGCTTGACGATCCAATGCAAGAAACGACATAAATACGCTCAACACCAACATCATGCATAGATTGTGCAACGTCCACCACCAAAGAGACATCAATCGCTTTCAATGCCGCTTTGCTGCCTGCTTTCTTCATCGTTGTGCCTAACGTGATAAAACCAATACTAGGAGCATTGTCTTTGACTTGCTCTTTATTAAACGTTAAATCGGGACTAACTAATTGAGTCAATTTAGAGCATGCATCTTCAAGCGGCCGACGAGTAAGGCTATACACATGGTTAACCGCCTCGCTTTTTAAGGTAAAGCTCAATAAATCATGACCTATTAATCCCGTTGAACCCGCAATTATTATCGATGATAGTTCCTGCATAGCATTTCCTTACTCAACACATCGTTGAGAATAGAATCACACAGCATTTTTCTCTGTGTTTTTAATCAGAATAACCCCTAGAATACCAAATCCAAACTCTAAAAACAGATAGAAAAGCAACAATCCATTTGGCATCCCATCAAGAGCAATACTTAATAAACGTCCAAACGCCAAGCCCACCATAAAAACAACCAAGCTATACAAGGCTGGTAATTGGTACTTTTGATTAAATGCTCCCACTAACCAAAGCATAGCAAATCCTAAATACAATCCCATAACAGCACGGAAGATATGCGTGACATTAATTGATGTTGGGTCAATATCAAATAAAAAAGGAAGTGATTGTGCTGGCATTAATCCATAAGCAAGCGCGATGACGAATAAGCCAGAAGACGCTGAAAGTAAAAATAATCGATTCATATTTTATATCCCATATATTGTATGCATTACTCTATGCATAAAAAAAGTGCATTTACATTCTTAATCACAATGAAAAAAAACATACCTACACCTTTACTGTCATTTATTTACGCTGATGAATTAGTTACCCACACCACCTGAAATTACGGTATCTGAAGTAACCGGCGGCCATTGTTTAAACGTTTCTAAATGCTGACCGACAGCGGCTTGAGCAGGGCCAAATGCCCACATTTTTTGTCCCATCCATTTAAGATACATCCCCGATTCTTCAGCAGCTCGCTCGTAAGGATCACGACGTAAATTAAATAATAATGGGGCATTTAATTCTTCTTTTGGTCCACTCCAGCCATGATTTTGCACAACAAAGTGCGCTTTCCAATCACCAACTCGTACCGCTTGTAGCTTATCTCTTTCATAATAAAACAGTTCTTTACGATTCGATTCGCCCTCATTGGTTAGCATGTCCATTTGGTTATACCCATCCAAATGGCCTTTAAACCCTTTATATCCCTTAAGCATTTTTTCTTTTAGATCAGCGGGTCCACCCGCCGCTTCGATTAAGGTTGGCAATAAATCCATGCCATCAAACATGCCATTGTTTACTGTATTTTTCGGAATTTTATTTGGCCATTGAATTAAGAATGGCGCACGAACACCGCCCTCCCATGTTGTGCCTTTCTCACCGTGGAAAGGCGTCATGCCACCGTCTGGCCATGTCATAATTTCAGGGCCATTATCGGCAGTAAAAATAATAATGGTGTTATCTAAAATACCTAATTCTTCAATCTTAGCCAGCACCTCTCCAACATGATCATCTAAGTCTTTCATAACGACTTCTTGTAACCCCCATCCGTTTTGACCTAACATTTTTTCGTATTTAGGCGAAAGATGAGTCCATACATGGCCTCTCGATGGGCAATACCAAGTAAAGAAAGGTTGATCATTTTTTACGGCTTTTTCGATAAAGTTAATGGTATGTTTATTTACTTCATCATCTAACGTTCTCATTCGCTCGATTGATAATCGCCCATCGTCTTTAATGGTTTGATTGCCTTTACCATCTGAAGTCGAGTGAATTACGTTTCGTGGGGCAAACTTCTGAAACGCTTCGTCTTTTGGCCAATCTGGATCTTCGGTGTATTCCATCGCGTTGAGGTGATATAACCATCCCCAATACTCATCAAAACCATGCATGGTTGGTAGAAATTCATCTCTATCCCCAAGATGGTTTTTACCAAATTGACCTGTTGTATAACCAAGGGTTTTTAATACTTCAGGAAGTGTTGGCGTGTCTTGATTTAAGCCTACAGGACCGCCGGGTAAACCAACGGAGTGCATCCCTGTTCTTACGGGTAATTGTCCTGTCAAAAAGGCAGAGCGACCAGCGGTACAAGACGGTTGAGCGTAATAGTCGGTGAGTAGCATTCCTTTCTCAGCAATACTGTCAATGTTTGGTGTGTCACTGCTCATTACGCCATTGTGATAAGCACTGAGGTTTGAGATACCGATATCATCGGTAAAAATAACAAATATATTGGGCTTTTCTTGCGCGGCATTCGCTACTAATGAAAATGAAAGTGCAGCGGTCACCGACAATTTCTTGAACATCCTATTCATAATGATTCCTTATCTTTAATTACTTCATTGTTACCATTAATCACTCTTGAAAGTGCTTTGCTCTGGTACAAGTCTCTGATCTAAAAGATAGGACACGCTTAAAAAATAAACCAATTTAATACTACTGTTTTTATTACACGCATAAAAAAACGGATGCGATTAAGCATCCGTTTTTCAATCATCATCGTTTGTTATATTAAGCGTTAAATAGCCCAACCACCGACATAAAACACAATCAAAGCGATCGTAATTGACACAATACCTACGTTTAGTTTCTTAAACTCACCAGCAAAAATGCGTCCAACAACCAGAGTAGTAAAGCCAATCATGATGCCAGTTACGATGTTTGCAGACAGAATAATAAATACGGCACAAACAAGGCCAGATAATGCATCAACAGAATCGTCAAAATCCAATTTAGACACATTACTCAGCATTAATAAACCCACGTACATTAATGCCGGAGCCGTTGCATAAACAGGAACCAAGTAACTGACTGGTGATAAGAAAATCATTGCTAAGAACAACACGCCCACAACCGCAGCCGTTAAACCTGTTTTACCACCCGCAGCCGTACCCGCAGCCGATTCAATATAAACAGCAGCAGGTGCTCCACCAACAACCGCTGCAACAATTGAACTTGCAGAATCCGCCGTTAGTGCTTTGCCACCATTAATGATTTGTCCGTTTTCATCCAATAAGTTCGCTTGACCTGCCAGTGCTCGGATAGTCCCTGTTGCATCAAATACCGCCGTCATAACTAGAGCAATAACAACAGGAAGAATCGCAGGCGTTAACGCCCCCATGATGTCCATCGAACCAATCAATGAACCACCATCGGCCGTTTCCAAACTTGGTAATGCAAAGAAACCATTATAAATCACGTTTGGATCGAAGATTAAACCGATAATAGAAATACCGACAATCACTAATAAAATACCACCGGGAACGCGTTTTTTCTCTAAACCAAAAATAGCAGCAAGACCAAGTACCGACATCATGACAGAGAACGACGTAATATCGCCTAGCATAATAGGTAAACCTGCATGTGCATTTTTAACAATAAGTCCTGTGCCATCCGCAGCAATTAATAAAAGGAATAAACCAATACCAATACCAGTACCATGGGCAATCCCAACAGGCAGATTACTTAATATCCATTGTCGAACGCCAGTTACCGTAATAAGCGTAAACAACACACCCATAATAAAGATAGCACCAAGTGCAACAGGAATGCTGACGCCTTGTCCTAATACCAAGCTAAATGCAGTGAAGGCGGTTAAAGAGATAGCACAACCAATCGCCATTGGTAAGTTAACCCACAAGCCCATCAATAATGAGCCAAATGCAGCAACCAAACACGTCGCCACAAACACAGCGCCCGAGTCAAATCCTGCGGCACCTAACATACTTGGTACAACAATAACCGAATACACCATCGCTAAGAACGTCGTTAATCCTGCGATCATCTCTGTTTTTACCGTACTACCGCGTTCTGATATCTTAAAGAAACCATCAAGCTTTTTATCTACGTTTGATTGTGGTGCTGTATTCTGTGCATTGTCCTGAGACATGGGAACATTCCTTACTAATAAGCGTTAAGATGCTGTCATTTTCTGGGCGCATTCTTGCACAAACTGAGAGAAATATAAATAAGCAATCGTTACCGTCACAACATTACAATCAGTTACCATTCATAGTTAAGTAAATGAAACCGAAGTAATTTATGTACTTTTCACACTAAAAACGCCTAAAATTCAACCCAAAATAAATCTAGCTTATTTATAACTATTCTTATTAATTAACTATCTGTGTTCAATATTATCCCAATAACATTGAACTTCTCGGATGGGTACTATCAAAATATTGAATTAAGAAATCCAACAATAAACGCACTTTTTTAGAATCCGTTGCCCCGGGTGGGTATACGCCATACACTTCAATATCGGCCAGTTCATAATCATCTAACACCGTTTGTAACGTGCCTTCTTTTATTTTAGGCATCGCATCATACACAGGTATTCGTCCTAAGCCGTGTCCACCCTCAACAAAAGCGGTTCGTGCTGCGGCATTATTGGTGGTGATGTCACCACTCATTTTAATGCGATAGGATCTTGTCCCTTTTGTCAGCTCTAGCGTTGGTGAACCCAATTTATACATCACCCAGTTGTGCTGTTCTAATTCAGCAGGAGTAAACGGTTTACCACAGCGAGTTAAATAACTTGGGGACGCACACAAGCAAGTCGGTAAAGAAGAGAGCTTACGTGCTTTTAAGCCAGAATCAGGCAATTCAGCTCCTCGAATCGCCAAATCAATCCCTTCTTGAATGATATTAACCACCTCATCAGACAAAATAAGATCTAATTCAATCTTAGGAAACTGCGCTTTAAACACGTTCAATGCAGGGACAATTACCTGCAATCCCATGTTCACAGGACAGGTAATTTTTAATACCCCTTCAGGCTCATTTTTATAGTTTTCCATTTTCTGATTCGCAAATTGTGCTTGATCTGAGATTAACCGACAACTGCTGTAAAATTCAATTCCCACATCGGTGAGTGACAAACTTCGCGTCGAGCGATTGATTAATGTCACTCCTAAGTTCGTTTCTAATTTCTTAATGTGATAGCTGACTACGGTACGTGATAATTCCAACTGTTTTGCTGCCGCACTAAAGCTGCCCTGATCCACCACATGCGTGAATACCACCATGCTTTTTAGTTGTTCAAACGACAATTTCATTGTTATCTCACCTTATTAGTCGAATTATTGAATCAATGTAATCAAATTAATCTGCATTGTCTAACTGAGGTTTACACTCTATATTTTATCCATGCCTTGATTCATCTCTTCAAGGATCACTAATAATTAAAGGAATAGAATAATGACTACACCTAAAAAACGAATTTTAATGGTTCTGACTTCACATTCTGACCTTGGTAATACTGGCGAGAAAACAGGATTTTGGATTGAAGAGTTTGCGGCACCTTATTACGTATTTCTTGATGCCGGAATTGACATTACACTGGCCTCTCCGCTAGGTGGACAACCGCCTATCGATCCAAACAGTGAATTAGAAAACTTTCAAACGGACGCCACTCGTCGTTTTGATAACGATGAATCAGCACAACAGACGTTAGCAAGCACTCACACGTTAAGCGATATCAAAGCTGACGATTACGATGCTGTATTCTACCCTGGTGGTCACGGGCCATTATGGGATCTGGTTGATGATAAAAACTCAATCGCTCTTATTGAAACGCTATTAAATAGCAATAAACCCGTTGCTGCTGTCTGTCACGCCGGTGCGGTATTATTGAATGCAAAAGACACCGCAGGTCAATCAATAGTAAAAGATAAAGCAGTAACAGGGTTCAGTAACACAGAAGAAGCCGCCGTTGCCTTAACAGACATTGTGCCGTTCTTATTAGAAGATGAGCTTAAGAAACAAGGCGGTGATTATCAAAAAGTCAGTGATTGGGCACCCTTTGTTATTCAAGATGGCCTTATCATTACAGGGCAAAACCCAGCAAGTTCTGAAAGCACGGCTGAAAAGTTGTTACTTGCTCTATAGAATCCAATAATTACCATGATTAAAAGATAGGGTATCAATATGATTACACTGCATCACCTGAATCAATCTCGTTCAAAACGCATTATTTGGTTATTAGAAGAGTTGGGCGTAGATTATCAGATTAAAGGCTACCAAAGAGATAAAGTCACTCACCTTGCCCCACAAGAGTTGAAAGACATTCATCCACTTGGTAAATCCCCTGTCATTGAAGATAATGGATTAATTATTGCGGAATCGGGGGCCATTACTGAATATTTAATTAATAAGTACAATACTCAGCTAGCACCAAAAGCAGGCAGTAATGATTATGTCGAATATTCACAATGGATGCACTTTGCTGAAAGCTCAGCCATGCTTCCATTACTACTGACCCTCTTTGTTGAGAAAGACGGCGCTGAAATGAACTTCTTACCGGCTTATGCCAGAGCAGAAACGAGTAAAGTGCTTAACTATTTTGAATCTTCACTCGTCAATAAACGCTACCTTGTAGGTGATACTTTATCTGGTGCAGATATCATGATGTCGTTCATTGTTGATATTCTAAAGCAGCGCGGACAGCTTGGTTTGTTTCCTAATATCAGCGCTTATTCTGAACAATTAGAGACGCATCCCGCACTAAATAAAGCCGACCAATTAGAAGCACAATATTAAGCTTCATTTATTAAGCTCAATCTAATTACAGATTGAGCTCTTTTCATTTTAATCTCCTCATCTCTATACCATCTATGTCATAATAATCCTTTGCATACGCTGTATTTAAAGGGACGAAAATGACTGCCACTACTTATCTTAATGACTTAAACCAACGTTATTTATCGATTCATCGCACCAAAGAAAACTTCTTTTGGGATACCTACATGGGTTTGAGCGATGATCACCAAGGCTCTACGGAAGCAGAAACCACATGGACGAACTTTTTAAGTAATGCTGAGCAAATCTCCGCAGTTAAAGAACAAATCATACTGGCTGAATCAATCACTGATAATAAAGAAAAAACACAAACCTTGATTGGTTTAAAAGGCTGGTTAGCAACATTTGAATCTCACGCAATAGAATCAAAACAAGCTCAACAGTTAAAAACAGAACTGATCAAATTTGAAGCGGGTCTATTTGAGAAAAAACAAAACCACACCATGACGTATGTAAACGAAGAAGGTGAAACGGTTGAAGGCTCTCTTCCTGTACTCGCTTCTATTGTTCGCACCAGCGCTAATGCCGCCACACGCCAATCTGCTCATCAAGCGTTTCTTGGTTTAGAGCAATGGTTACTGCAAAATGGATTTATTGAATTAATCAAACTGCGTAATAAATTCGCACGATCTCAAGGGTTTGATACTTTCTTTGATTACTCGGTAACAAAAAAAGAAAAAATGAGCGCAGATGAACTGTTTACTATTTTAGATGACTTTGAAAAACGCACACGCGATTGTCATCAAAACAGCTTAGACCAACTTGCCGCAAACAAAGGAAGTGAATCACTGCTCGCACACAACTTTGTGTTCTCGTTTGCTGGCGATGTGATGCGAGAGTTAGACCCTTACGTACCATTTTCAAAATCATTACGTCGTTGGGTTGAATCGTTTGGTCGCCTAAATATAGAATTCTCAGGCGCAGAATTAACCCTTGATCTACTCGACCGTAAAGGCAAATACCCGAATGGTTTTTGTCATGGTCCTATTCCATCATTTTACGATCAAGACCAATGGATCGCCGCTAAGGTTAACTTCACTAGCAACGCAAAACCAGACCAAATTGGCAGCGGCTACGATGGCATGAATACCTTATTCCATGAAGGGGGACACGCCGCGCATTTCTCTAACGTAAAAATGAACGCTCCGTGTTTCTCGCAAGAATTCTCACCAACGTCAATGGCCTATGCAGAAACGCAATCTATGTTTTGTGACAGCTTATTAGCTGATGCTGATTGGTTAAAACAATACGCGTTAGATACCGATGGAAAACCAGTGCCTGACGATATCATTAAAGCGATGATCGACAGTAAACAACCATTTAAAGCGTACCAAGAGCGCAGTATTTTAGTGGTACCGTATTTTGAACGTACGTTATACCAGCTAAGCGATTCAGACTTAACCCCTGAAAACATCACCAAGTTAGCTCGTACTTCTGAGAAAAAAATACTTGGATTAGAATGCAGCCCTCGCCCATTAATGGCGATTCCTCACTTAGTGTCTGATGAAGCTTCGTGTGCTTATCATGGTTACTTATTAGCGCACATGGCGGTCTATCAAACTCGTGCATACTTTACTAAGAAATTTGGTTTCTTGGCGGATAACCCAAAAATCGGGCCTTTGCTGGCTAAGCACTATTGGAATGCAGGCAACAGCGTAAATCATAATGATTCTATTGTTGCCCTTACTGGTGAAGGGTTTAATGCTAAATACTTAGCGGATGAATGTAATCTATCGGTAGAAGATGCTTGGAAAGCAGAACAACAAAAGATTGCAGACATGAACACACGTACTCAAGCTAACATTTCGCCATTACATGCCAATATCACGGTGATTGATGGGGCTAACACTTTGGCAAGTAACGCTGAATCAAATGCAAAAATGTGTGATGAATTTGAAGCGTATATTATGAAAACGTACGGCTGCTAGCCTTATATTAATCACGATATAATCAATCCGTTTATCTAGCCTCGCTGGTAAACGGATTTTTTATGCGTATTCATTGATCACTCTGTACGTTGCCATTCCTGTAAGTCTTCAGGGGTATCAATATCAAAAAGAATACCGATATCATCAACTTCTACAGTCATTAAATTCGCTCTGTTTTTCTTAATCACTGAGCTCGCGCCTTTTTCTCCGGTTAATAAACAGAGAGCGTTAAGGTAACTCGAACCAAAACACACTGGGTGACCAAAGCATCCATTAATATTAGGTCTCACAATCTTATTTTTCTGAGCCATCGAGAGTATGGAGCGATAACTGTCGTCTTTAATATTCGGCATATCCGCCAAACAAACCGAAATACTCAAATAAGAATCACAGTATTTATGATTAACGTACTGAGATCCGACCGAAATACTGGTGCCTAACGAAATATCGTCATTTGGCGCGGCGACCAGTTCAGCCTTTTGATCGATAAATAAGCTTTTAATCATCTCATCGTGATGTCGATGTACCACAACCACAAGATCAAAGTGTTCTTTCATCACGGCGTAAGTCTGCATCAATAACGGCGTCGCACCTGCTAACCGCTTATCACCATTAAATCGTGTCGACCACCCAGCAGCCAATAACAAACCAATATGACGGGGAAAACGAGCCATATGCTTACCTTTGTAAATAACGCTGCTGAGTGACATGAGCAAGAATGGATAAGGCGATTTCCATGGGGGTTTTACTGCCAATATCCAGCCCTATTGGCGCATGTAATTTGGCAATGTCTTGTTCTGATAATTCACAGATACGCTGTAAACGCTCTTTCCTCTTAACACTGTTATTGTGAGAGCCCATTGCCCCAAGATAAAATGCATCCGATTCAAATGCCGTCATCAATCCAACGTCATCAATCCAACGTCATCAATCCGAGGATCATGAGCTAAAGCCAATATTGCAGTTGTACTCGTCGTATTTTCTTCAACAAACATATCGGGAGATCGCCAACAAACATCCACGCCGCCGACATCAGAGGTAAAATGCCACGATGCTGCAAGCTCTTCACGCATATCACATATTTGAACTTTATAACCCGCCAGTAAACCTAATTTTGCCACTAAATAACTGACTTCACCGATACCTAGAATCAATAATTGCCATACTTGACTGTAATTACACATGATCTCATGCTCATTAATATCAATACTTTGTTCATTAAAATTCGTATCAACATTCACCTCATAATGTTCAGAACGCCGACTGATGACTCGCTGATAAGCCACTTTATTCTTTGCCGCACCTAACCATTCTGTCAGATGATGTATCGTCTCGGTTGTAGGTCTAAGGCATTCAACAATTAATTCTATTGTCCCACCACAAGGCAGTTCTACTACTTTCCCACTGGATAAATCATTACCATAAGTAAACAAACTTACGTTCTCTGTAAAATGCCCTTTGGCTAACATTTTTACAAACTCGTCTTCTAAGCAACCGCCAGAAATAGACCCCGAACGAACATGACCATCAGTGGAAAATAAAGATCCTATCGGCCGAGGAGAAGACCCATAAGTCGCTGAAATCGTACATAACCACGCGGTTTTATCTTGCGCCAACCATTTCACTGTTTTCTGAATAACATCAATATCACTAAACTGCATATCACCCAACCAAATTGGCTATAACGTAAAATAAAAAGGCGAATAGCGTTTCATTCTATTCGCCCTTGTCGATATTAATTAATGTAAATCAACTTTCATGTTTTCACGAATTGTCGACATATCTAAGGTCGTCATATCACCCGCTTGTTCGCTCCAAGTCACCCGTAAATAATTAATCAAATCTTTCATTTCTTCATCATTTAATTCTGTTGCATAGCTTGGCATCGCATAAAAACTCGAGGTGACTTTATAGTGTTGCCCCTCAATGCCATTTAATAATATGGATGCCACATTGTAGGGACTCTTTCTATCAATCGTCGCATTTCCGGCCATAGCAGGCGTCACATTCGGTACTCCGCTACCCTCTTGGCCATGGCAACCCGCACAATACGCCATATAAGTTTTATAACCTGGTAATGCTTTATCATGCCCTTTATTGGTTAATGCCTTCGCTTTTATATCATCGTCATTATCAAGTAAATACGTTGATACTGACCTTAAATCTTCTTCTGTTAATTTACTGTAACTGTGGTAAACCACGGGGTACATTCCCCCAAAAACCGTTCCTTTACGAGAGTAACCATTGACAAACAAATTGGTTAGATCGTCGTGTGTCCAGTTTTGCCTATTAAGCTCTTCAGGCGTAATATTAGGCGCTTCAAAGCTTCCTAACACTTCCCCCTCAAAGTGTTTGTCTTGCTCCATCGCAAAAACAACATTACGGGGAGTATGACATTCGCCACAATGGCCTAACACATTGACAAGGTAGTCGCCTCTGTTCCAGCGTTCACTTTTAGTCGGATTTGGTTTGAAATGTTCATCTTTATTATTGAGTAAATTCCATCCCTTCAAACCCATTCGAATATTAAAGGGAAAACTGATCCCCAACTCTTTATTTTCTTTATTTACGGGTTTCACTTGCATGAAATACGCATACAATGCTTTGGTGTCTTCATCAGATAATCCATGATACGAAGTGTACGGCATTGCAGGGTATAAATTTCCTTTTGGAGCAACCCCGTTATGCATCACATCATAAAAATCATCGTAACTATAGTTACCAATCCCCGTTTCTTTGTCTGATGTAATGTTTGTGGAATATACAATACCAAATGGAGTATCAAAAGGTAATCCGCCAGCAAACTCTTGTCCACCAACCTCGGTATGACAGGCTACGCAATCCCCTATTTTAACCAAATAGGCTCCTTGTTCTACCGCTTCTACTGCGTCTTTTTCTGCGGCGGCATGTACGTTAACCGTTAATAATAATGCTGAAAAAAAAGAAACAACAGGCATTAATATACTCTTCGGGGTTCTTAGTTTAGATACATTCATTACACCGTTAATCCTTTTGTATTTAAAATTAAGTCACGAACTCCTTCGTAATATTTAACATAGCCCGTGCAGCGACAAATATGATCATTGAGAGCTTCTTCAATCACGCTTTCCACTTGATCTTTGGCAATCGGTTTCTTTTCTAAACGCTCGATTAATGCGGTGGTTTCATTAATAAATCCAGAAGTACACCATCCACATTGGAACGAGAAATGCTCCAAAAATGTTTTTTGTACTGGCGTTAATTTGGTAATTTCGCCCGCTGAATTTCGTTCGGCATGCCCTTCGATAGTACGAATTTTTTTGCCTTCAAAACGCTCAACCCCATTAATGCAAGTACGAACCACTTCACTTACGCCATTCTTTCCTTCAACAATGACAGTACATGCATGACATACACCGACACCACAACCAAACTTAGTCCCCGTGAGATTTAAATATTCATGTAAGAACTCAATCATCATGGTGCCTTCAGCAACATCAACAGCACCTGTTGACTTATCGTTCACGGTCATCTGGATTTTAACTGTCATTTAATGCACCCTTAATTTTCATTGCTGTCATTGGTAAATCATAAAATCGGACATTCGTCGCTTGATACACCGCTTCCACTAACGCAGGTACAATCGGGATCATCACCACTTCGCCAATCCCTTTACTTGGGTCTGTTTTAGACAGTGGAGGCAAAATGGTATGGCTTTGATTCCATACTCCCACCTGTTTTGCTTTTGGAACGTGATAACGATTTAAATTCCAAGTCCCATTGCCTGCCCCTTCTTCTAACGGCGGAAGTTCTTCATATAACGCATGACCGATCCCCATAGCTAAACCACCTTGAATTTGCCCTTCAACAAGCTCATTCACAATCACTTTTCCCGCTTCTAACCACGTATGGCTATTAAGAATATCAACCTCACCCGTTGATTCATTCACAGAGACTTCAACAATCGTTGCACAAGGCGCATAGTAAGTAACCATTGCATTATTCAGCTCTGCTTTTGGGTAGAACATATTTGAACGGGTCAAAAGATGGAATCCGTTTGATCCCATTAACGCCTTGCGTTCTTTTGATGCGCCTTCGCCGTATTGAACCGCCAAACCGTCGGCTTCTATATGTATGCTATTACCTAACACCTCAAAATCAGCATCTGCCCACGCCCAACGATTAAAGGCATGAACCATTGCCCCTGTGACTAACCCATTTTGGTGTGCGTATTCAGCTAACATAGATAAAGGCAAAGCAGGATAACCAGCGGCACTTAGTTTACCCTCGGTCCATTCACCTGCACTTGAATCATCAAGATTAGTATTGGCGTATGAACTGTTAAAGAAATTCTTTTTCCAAATCGCCACTGCGGCAGGCCACAACGCATGTTCATAAATAACATTGGCGGCAAGACGAGTCGCGTGCGTTTGATAAAAAGCAGACATGGACGCAGATGATGCCATTCCTTTTACAGGCGTCCATCGTGGGTCTGGCGTCATTTCATCTTGCTGAACTTGAGAAATGAAATACGGGTTATACGTTTGGAACTGTTCTAGTGCATCCCAAATATCAGTCTCTGCCAACCTAACAACACTAGCACGACGACCTAATTCATCACTCACAACTTCGGCTTGTGATGTTTGCGTTCCGGTCCCCATTTCCATAGAGCAGATATCGACTTCAATTTTCCCTTCTTTTGTCAGAAAAACAGCGGCACTCGGCGCTGCCGCCCCCGTTCCATAGTCTTTAGTTACTATTCCAAAACCAACCCCGTATTTTTTACCCGGGTTTTGTGCATCAAAATTCTGCTTAGCCGCCGCTTGATTAACCCAAATAGGATGATTTATTGCCGATTCTAAAATCTCTTGATAACGTAAAGCCCCATTTGGTATTGCACCTTGTGTATTACGCTGACCAGACACCATTACATTTGCTTGTCTCAATTTAATCGCATCAACACCGAGATCTGACGCCATTTCATTCATCATTGATTCCATCGTTGCCATCGATTGCAAAGTACCGTAGCCACGCATAGAGCCACTTGTCGGATTTGCTGACGCATGAGCCACCGCTTTGATGTCATTTTTCGGAATGTAATAAATGCCTTGCATCCCTGTCGCACCCACCATAGTGACAGATCCAGTAAAATTGACTCGCCCACCACCATCAACGTCTATATCTGATTTAAGCGCTTGTATTTTTAGTGTTTTTTTATCAACCGCTAAACGATTATTCATTTTGAATGGATGACGTTTTAGGCCTGATTGAAATTGTTCAAAACGATTGTTTGCGACATGAATTGGCTTGTCTGAATACATCGCCGCGACAAGACCATAATAAGGAAAGATCGAGTGATCTTTTGCACCAAAGCCACCGCCAATAAAGGGCGAATGAACCACAAGGTGTTTCACTTTTCCTTTTAACGGACTGCTCGCTAGCATATGTACTGCTTGCTCTTGGAAATCTTGCGGAGACTGGCTGGTGATCACGGTATGGAACGTGCCCTCTTTAGGGTCAAACCAACCATTAAACGCTTCTGGTTCTAGCATCATTGGTTCAATAATTTGAGTGGTGTACTCTTTTTCAAGCACGAGCCAATCTTCATTCTTTTTGTGTTCTGTTATTTCATTATTAATTTCATTCGCGTAATACATTCCACGCTCAGACACATCACCATTCACATTTTTTAGTGTCGGCCATATCGCTTTATGCGCTTTGTAATTAGGAAAGAAAATACCGTCCTGCAATGGACTGTATTTATCTTCATCATTAGGATTATCGCCTTCAACACGAATTATTCGCCAGCTACTTTGGGGATCAGAACTTGCGGAGAAATAAGGAGTTTCTTTGCCGTATTGAACCACATTAAGACCAAACTCAAGCATCGATTTGGCTTTTTTATACGCTGGAAAATCATCAAATAATAAAATAGCGACAGCATGACCAAAATAATGCGCAGTTTGCCCTTCACTAAGCAACATATCTGCACCAAAAAAAACAGGTAACTCTATGCTGTCTTTACGCAAGTCATCGGCAGTAATCACCTTACTGGGTTGTGCATTCGCGGGCAAAGACGACAGATCAATGCCAGTGAACACATGAGTCGCATCACTTGCTCGTAAAATAAAACCATACCCTTGTTGGTCTGGCCATCCCGGCATATCTATGGCTCGATAATCTCGCCCATAAATTTTTTCGCCAGTCACTTTCGCTACGCCATCTAATCTAAATTTAGGCGTCTCACCATCATGCCATTCGCGTAATAATTCAGGTGACAATATTGATGATTCGACGCTGCCCATCTTGGCTAATAAAGGCGCAGAATACACAGCGACACCACCAATAACGCAGCGTTTAATAAAAGATCGTCGAGTTGAACTTAGATTTAATTCCATTTTTTATGATGCCGTTTAATATTCTAGATACTTTAAAGCTAGCATATAATATAAAAAAGAGGCCAATAAATAGCCTATTGGTGAAGCCAGATCTCGTCCTTGTAACATTTACTTACCACTCATTATGCAGCTAGAGAGCAAACGCGAAATCAAATTAATTATTTTAAAATCAAAAGGTTAACTTGCGAACTTTTGTAATCAAAGCACTTAATTTGATTATTCCCTTTCATAGGCACGTTTCCCCATCAAAGTCATCCTCATTTTAATTAACCATTATCTAACATATTGACATTATTATAATAACTTGAAAAATCCCCCGATGTCACTTCGTCATACCTAACGACGATGACATTCACGTCTGCTCATTATTCATAATCAAATCGGTAATAGGATGACAAATTCACTCTATTTTATCGTTTAAAATGTGAGCATAAACCAAGAACAATCACGACTCATTCGACAGCCCTCTCTTCCTCTGCCAATCTTTCCCTGCTTTAATTTTTTAGATCAACTTTTACCTACCTCCAATTGATACGATTAAGGAATATCTATGCAGTGGAAAGCATCAACTCTCGCGTTATTGATTTCAGCCTCACTTATTACTCCAGCCTCGTTCGCCGCGCAAAGTACCGATAACATTGCCCCCGAAGCCGCAACAGGTCTTACTCAACAGAATTTGGTTGAGGGAAAAGAATGGATGATCGCTTCTGCTAACCATTATGCGAGTGAAGCCGGCGCTGAAATGCTACGTAAAGGCGGTAACGCGATTGATGCCATGGTCGCCACACAATTGGTACTAGGATTGGTCGAACCGCAATCATCAGGGATCGGCGGTGGTGCATTTTTGGTTTATTGGGATGCAAAAAAGAAAGCCCTTACCACCTTTGATGGTAGAGAAACAGCACCATTAGAAGTGACACCACAACTTTTTCAAGATGATAAAGGCCAACCACTGAAGTTTTATGATGCCGTTGTTGGCGGTCGTTCAGTCGGCACTCCGGGAACCATAAAATTGATGTGGGATACCCATCAAAAATTAGGCAAACTAGATTGGAAAACACTCTTTGAACCGGCCATAAAACTCGCTAAAGACGGATTTACGGTAAGCCCACGTTTAGCGACTTTAGTGAAGAATGACCAAGAATATCTACAACGTTCTCCAGCCGCTAAAACCTACTTCTTCAACCAAGACGGTTCCCCGATCACCGCTGGACAGGATCTTAAAAACCCAGATTACGCAAAAACGCTGCAAGCCATTTCAGATAACGGAGCGGTGGCCTTCTACCAAGGAGATATTGCCAAACGTATTGTAAATACCGTCAGAAATGAAACCGCTAACCCCGGCGTCCTTAATCTTATTGATTTCACCGCGTATCAAGTAAAAGAACGTGAGCCCGTGTGTGCGCCTTATCGCCAATACTCTATTTGTGGTATGGGTCCTCCGAGCTCAGGGGCGTTAACTCTGGGACAAATACTGGGCATGTTAAGTCATTACCCCCTATCAGACATGGGTAAAGACGATGTACAGAGTTGGAAATTACTTGGTGATGCTTCGCGTTTAGCGTTCGCTGACCGAGGAAAATACATGGCCGACAGTGATTATGTGCCAATGCCAACACAAGGATTATTAGATAACGATTATTTAAAAAAACGCGCTGAATTACTCAAAGGGAAAGAGGCATTAACGGAAACCTCGGCAGGCTCACCACCTTGGTCTCATGCCCACAATTACGCATTAGATGAAGCGATTGAATTGCCTTCAACCAGTCATTTCTCCATTGTCGATAAAGACCGTAATGTGGTTTCAATTACTACGACCATCGAGAATGGCTTTGGCTCTCGTTTAATGGTCGGCGGTTTCTTATTAAATAATGAATTAACCGATTTCTCTTTCCGCAGCCAAGTTGATGGCGTACCTATTGCAAACCGCATTGAGCCGGGGAAACGTCCACGTTCATCTATGGCACCCACCATTGTCATGGAAAACAACAAACCTTACATGGCGATAGGCTCTCCGGGTGGCAGTCAAATTATCGGATACGTAGCAAAAACATTGGTCGCTCATCTTGATTGGGATCTGAACTTACAGCAAGCCATTGATTTGCCGAACATGAACAATCGCTTTGGGGCATTTGAAATTGAAAAAGACACAGCAGCAGAGGCGTGGGGTCCTAAACTAGAAAAACTCGGGTTTACGATCCAAGTAAAAGAGTTAAATTCAGGGGTCCAAGCCATTAAATTACAAGGTGATTCATTAATTGGTGCGGCAGATCCTCGTCGAGAAGGAAAAGTCATCGCTCAATAAACCACAGCAAAGTGTAACAACCTCATTAAAGTAGGGTATTTTTCGCCCTACTTTTCTTATCTCATGTGATGCTAGTTCATACTATTGGCATTCTGTTCACATCAATAAAACTGAATACGATTGCGGTCACAATACCCATCATTATCAACCTTTAGGATAACGTCATTGTTGAACACTTTGGAATGAATAATGAAACGTACTCTATTAACCCTTTCACTTGCAGTTATCTTCTCTGGCTCACTTTATTCTGCAAATGTTGATGCGGCTTTAGACACCGTGCAACCACAAGCTGACTACACAGAAATGACGTCACAACGTCAAGTGGTTGATCAGCTACTTAATGATGCTTATCAAGTCTTCAAAAACCCATCTCGTATTTCTCATGCAGGGTTCACGGCAAAAATGCCAAGCAATATGGAGATGATCACCAATCGTCTGCTTGAAGCTTATCAACTTGAACCTTACAGAACTGATTTACTTTTCTCTGCCGCCAATGCTCAAATCTATAACAGCAATGTTGATCGTGCAATTGAACTTTTCACGCAAATTTTAACCGTCGCTCCTGATGATGTCGATGCACATTCTTACTTAGTGATTTGGCAAAATTTTAAAGGCAACAAAAGTGAAGTCGGTCGTCATTTAAATGCACTTGAATCACTGAATCCGGGTCGTGTTGCTGATTTGAAAAAAATCATGTCTACCGTAGACAGAATTGTTGCCACACCACTTAGCAATACCATCAAAAAGCAAGCGAAAGGAAACAACGCCATTATCACCTTGGGTTACGCCCTTAATCCTGATGGCAGCATGAACCCTATTTTAATTGACCGCTTAAATGCCACATTAGACATGGCGAAAAAGAACCCTGATGCTTACATTGTCGTCACCGGTGGGGTGCCTAAAAACCACAAAACCGAAGGCAAATTAATGGCCGATTGGTTAGTAAAAAATGGCATTGATTCATCTCGAATCATTGAAGATAACTACGCACGAAGCACGGTAGAAAATGCGCTGTACGGCAGTTATGCGTTGGCTCGACACAAGATTGATCACGCTACCATCATAAGCTCAGCAAGCCATGTACGCCGTGGGCAAACTTTATTTGAAGTAGCAAGCTGGCACACCGGCCCTAAAGGGATCACATTTGATACTTATTCTGCTAATGATAAGCCATTAGAAGAATTAAAAGTTCCTACCGATGGTGAATTACTGGGTATCTACCGCGATGCATTACGTGTTTATGGCATGTGGAGCTACCGCTCATATCCATTAGAGCAGCGTTAATTGCAATAAATCGCTTATCTAATGATAAATAAAAAAAGGTGACCTATTATGGGTCACCTTTTTTGCTAATTATGCATTTCCTGCCTGAATTCAAGACGGCTAATGGTTTGGTATTAAGGCATAACAAACGCCATTTGTACCGCACCAATAAAGCACGCTGAGCGACACAAACCACAACCATCGCATAAGGAAGTGTCTACCTTCGGTAATTTTCTTAGTTCAATTACAATCGCCTTTTGTGGACAAGCATCAGCACACACCTCACAACCGCCAGAAAGCTTATTATTACAACTTGACGTAAATTGTGGTCTCAGGTTGATCATTCTATTTTGATCACTTAATGCGCCTGAACTACACACCGATTTACACTCACCACAGTAGGTGCAATGATTGTAATCCAAATTAAGTTGGGGCCGATTATCGACCATTTCGATAATATGCTGAGTACACGCAGAGCTGCATTTATCGCACGATTGACACAGCTCAAGAAACACCCCCTCATCCACCGCATAAGGAGGGCGAGGAACGCTTGGCTTCACTGTATTTTGAGATGACTCTTTTAACGACTTATTTGCCCCAGACAATAGCCCACGAAATAATCCTCGGCGACTGACTGTATTATGCTCTAAATAAGAACGATAATAGTTTTCATCTCTTTTATCTTTCATTAAAAATACAGCTTATAATTATGCGGTATTATATTTAACTCTTTCTGTAATAACGCTAACCATTCAAAAGCAACGCAAGCTAACGAGGTGTAGATTTCTGTTTTTCCATTTTTCTTTACTAATTCTAAATAATGGTATGCCCATGGTAATAAATGCTCCGATAATAATTCTATTATTATTTCTTCATTTTTATCTTGTTCAATCATCATCGCCATTGCGAGTAAAGAAAGTCCAAACTGATCTTCTGGTTCTCTCATTCCTGTATTTAATTCAATATCGTTAGCTAATAAAAACTGACGAAATCGCAATGTAGAATCACCAAAGATGACTTGCTCTCTATCTAAATACACAGATCCCCAAGGCGGAGCAGGCATCACATCACAACCTTCAAACAAGGCTTGAAAGTCGCTGTTAATGTCATCTTTTGAAGTAGATTCATAGGCTTGAATGAAATCAGAAAATCCAGTTTCATTCAGATCTTCACTTTTTTTTATCGCCTCTATGTATTGCACATTATTCTGGTGGCTTAATGGGTAATAGAAAAAACTTCCTAATAATTTGGCAACAACAATTACATTTTCCATAAAATCTCATTACATAAATAATGTTAACTAATTAAGGAAAGCCTACGCTAAGGCTTATTTTTTTAATTTGTTCTGACGCAACTTTTATATCAGTTATGAATTTAAATTTCGCCAGTAATCACAATTAATAATTCTCTTAATAGTGAGATTAACTCCAAAAATTGAGAATATATATTCATTCGTTTACTGCAGTTACTTTTATTGATCAAAAACAAAGTTCACTACTGATAAAAAAGAAACTATACATGAGTACCTATAAGTAGGTAGTTAATCGGAATGATAATAGTTTTCATATAAACAAAATATATCATCGTGCAGATATAATATAGAGAATGTCGAGCCATGAAATTAAAATTAAAACAATTATTAACACCAAAAATCAGTCGTCGTAACTTCGTTAAGTCGGGATCGGTTCTTGGTGGTTTTGCTGCAATTACGAGTGGAATTACTCTCCCTTTTGCATCACGTTCAGCCAATGCAGAGACGCCAACACTTCCTACTGAAGACAAAGTAGTGTGGAGCGCATGTACAGTGAACTGTGGTAGCCGTTGCCCACTTCGTATGCACGTCTCTGATGGTGAAATTAAGTGGGTTGAAACCGATAATACTGGTAACGACGAATATGGAAATCATCAAGTAAGAGCCTGTTTACGAGGGCGCTCTATGCGTCGTCGTGTTTATAATCCTGACCGTTTAAAATACCCAATGAAGCGTATTGGCGCCCGTGGAGAAGGTAAATTTAAACGCATCACTTGGGATGAAGCTTTTACTGAAATCGCTGGTAACATTAACCGCATTAAAAAAGAATACGGCAACGAAGCTATTTACCTAAACTACGGTACGGGTACATTAGGCGGTACAGTCACTAAATCATGGCCTCCGGGTGGCAGTTTAATCGCCCGTTTAATGAATTTAAATGGCGGTTACTTAAACCATTATGGTGATTACTCTTCTGCACAAATTGCTGAGGGTTTAAGTCACACGTATGGGGGTTGGGCAAACAACAACTCACCATCCGATTTAGAAAACACGAAACTTATCGTTCAGTTTGGTAATAACCCTGCTGAAACTCGTATGTCTGGTGGCGGTGTTATTCATCACTTCATGGAAGGCAAAGAAAGATCAAACGCGCGTTTAATCGTGATTGATCCTCGTTATACCGATACGGCTGGTGGTCGTGAAGATCAGTGGATCCCTATTCGTCCCGGTACTGATACCGCATTCATTGCAGCAATGGCGCATGTGATGATCGAAGAAGAGCTGATTGACCAAGCGTTCTTAGACACATACTGCGTAGGCTTTGATTCAACAACATTGCCAAAATCAGCACCGGCAAACAGTGATTATAAATCATACATCCTTGGTTTAGGCGCGGATGGTGTAGAAAAAACACCAAAATGGGCATCAACAATCACTGGTATCCCTGAAGACATTATCATCAAAACGGCTCGTGAAATTGGCTCAACAAAACCTTGTGCCATTATTCAAGGTTGGGGGATCCAACGTACTGCCAATGGTGAAATCGCTTCTCGTGCTATCGCAATGCTGTCGTTATTAACGGGTAATGTGGGCATTAATGGCGGTGGCAGTGGTGCTCGTGAAGGCAGTTCAAGCATTCCGTTTGTACGTTTCCCTACACTACAAAATCCTATTGAAACCTCTATTCCAATGTTCCTTTGGACCGATGCGATTACTCGTGGTCCAGAAATGACAGCAATCAAAGATGGTATTCGCGGTAAAGATAAGCTCGATGTGCCTATCAAGTTTATTTGGAACTACGCAGGCAACTGTATTATCAACCAACACTCTGATATCAACCGCACGCACACCATCTTACAAGATGATAAAGCCTGTGAAATGATCGTTGTTGTCGATAACCACATGACCTCATCGGCGAAATACGCCGATATCGTATTACCGGATTTAACAACCTCTGAGCAATCTGATTTCTGTATGGATGCCTCTGCCGGTAATATGCCTTATTTCATTTTTGCCTCTCAAGCCATCAAACCTCAATTTGAAGCAAAAAGCATCTATGACATTTGTACTGGCCTTGCCGATAAATTAGGTGTGAAAGAAGCCTTTACTGAAGGACGAGATCAAGAAGGATGGTTACGTCATCTTTACCAATTAACTCGCGCTCAAGATCCAAGTCTTCCTGAATTTGATGCAATGCGAGAGCAAGGGATCTACAAACGCAAAGTAGAAGAACATTACGTCGCTTATAAAGAGTTCCGTAATGATCCTGAAGCAAACCCGCTTTCTACGCCATCAGGAAAAATTGAAATTTATTCTGAAAAACTGGCCGAACTCGCAAGCACATGGACATTAGAAAGCGATGAAGTGATTCATCCTCTGCCTATCTATGTCCCTAACTTCGAAGGGTATGAAGATTCAAAAACAGGTAACTATCCTCTGCAATTAACTGGCTTCCATTATAAAGCTCGTGCGCACTCAACCTACGGGAACGTAAGTCTACTAAAAGACGCGGCACCGCAAGAAATGTGGATGAACCCAATGGATGCACAAGGCCGAGGCATCAAAAATGGCGATTTAATCCGTATTTTTAATGACCGTGGTGAATTGCACATTGCTGTAAAAGTCACTCCGCGCATGATGCCAGGTGTTGTTGCATTAGGTGAAGGCGCTTGGTATGCACCAGATGGACAAAAAGTGGACCACGGTGGTTGTATCAACGTACTGACAACACAACGCCCTAGCCCATTGGCAAAAGGCAATCCACAGCACACCAACTTGGTGGATGTACAACTGGTTAAAAAGGCATAAGGGTTAAATAATGAAACAATACGGCTTTTATATCGATTCAAGTAAGTGTACTGGTTGTAAAACATGCCAACTTTCTTGTAAAGACAACAAAGATTTAGATGTGGGTGTTAACTTTCGTCGTGTCTATGAATACGCAGGAGGTGATTGGCTAAAAGAAGGCGAAATTTATCGCCAAAGCGTCTATTCATACTACCTTTCAATTGCGTGTAATCATTGTGATGAACCCGCTTGTACTAAAGTATGTCCATCAGGTGCGATGCACAAACGTGAAGATGGCTTTGTTGTGGTTGACGAAGAAATCTGTATCGGCTGTAAATACTGCACCATGGCATGCCCTTATGGTGCCCCTCAGTACAATGAAGAAAAAGGTCACATGACGAAATGTGATGGTTGTTATGAGCGTGTTGGCCAAGGCTTAGAACCAATTTGTGTGGGATCTTGTCCATTACGCGCATTAGAGTTCGGCCCAATTGCTGAACTGCGTGAAAAATACGGCACGAATGCCGATGTCGCACCATTACCATCATCATTGATTACAAAGCCTAACATTGTAATTAAACCGAACCGTAATGCTCGTCCAACTGACGATAAAACCGGTCACCTAGCAAATCCGAAGGAGGTATAACATGGCTTGGCATGAATGGCCGTTGATTTTATTCACGGTACTCTCACAAACTGCTGTCGGTGCTTTCTTAGTATTAGGCTGTGTGACCTTAAGTGGTAAGTTATCACAAGATGAAGACACACGCTTACACCGTAATATGTTCTTCCTTTGGGTATTAATGGGCCTTGGTTTAATGGCGTCAATAATGCACCTCGGTAGCCCATTTAGGGCATTTAATGCACTTAATCGTGTTGGTAGCTCATGGCTATCAAATGAAATATTTGCGTCTAGTGTGTTCTTTGCGGCTGGCGGTTTTTACTGGTTATTAAAAGTCATGAAGAAGGGCTCTGAAGGTGTTCATAAATCGTTGTTGCTGATTTCAATGTTGGTTGGTGTTGGGTTCATGTACGCGATGATTAAGGTATACCTTATCAATACGGTACCGACATGGAACAGCGCTTACACTCCACTGATGTTCGTTTTAACCATGACAATTTCAGGTCTGTTTTTTGCTCATACACTCCTTGTCGGAACAAAACATAAGCATCGTGATCTAGACAATACGCTGCCAACATTTGCTGCGATAGCCTTAGCAATTAGCTTAATAGTAACAATTAGCCAAATGATCGAATTAAGCCATATTAGCTCAGCGATTGTTGCCGCATCCGATTTAATCCCAAATATGATGACGCTGCAAATTCTTCGTATTGGTTTATTATTTGCTGGCTTTGCGTTGATGTTTGCTCCTCGCTTAATCTCAAGTAAACCATCATTACCAATGATGCTGTTAAGCTTTGGTTGTGTATTGATCTCTGAATTAATCAACCGCGGTGTCTTTTATGGATTACACATGTCTATAGGCATGTAATTCGCTCTTAAAACACATCCAATTTAATGGCAATAATGATTTTTCATTGTTGCCATTTTTATTTAATCATTAACATAAATCGCTGACATCCAACAATAAACGATCCACCACGTTGAATATTTTCATTGGCTTTTACCCATTTCTATGAGTTCAAATGAAACAGAAAAAAACATTCATCAAATTTATTTGGTTTGACTCGTAAATAATCACCATGAATACAGGATTACTTTACATTGCATATACATAAAAATAAGAAATAACCTACTTAGTTAGCTCTTATTTCACTTCTATTAAAAACTTTTATCCGTACACTCTCCCTTCTTCATACGGTTAATATTTTGTAACGAAAAAATGCCTCGTAACCATACACATGGATTTACTTTGATTGAGCTTATTACGGTTATCGTTTTGATCTCAATTGTTTCTCTTAGTGCTAACAGCTATTTCTCTGGAATTAGTAGTGTTTCTGCACAAACGTTGAAAACAGAATTACTCCACTCTCTGCGTTTAACGCAAATTCGAGCAATGAATCGAAATGGCTATTGCAACCGTTGGTTGGTTGACGCTCACAGAGCACAGCAGATCAGTCTCGATCAATTATCAGGCCATTGTTCAACCGCGTTTCCTAATACCCAAAAGAATGATGAATATCTTGAAAACCAAGACGTCACTTATGTCGCTGCGTTATCAAACTATGATGCCGAATTTGCATTGCAAGTGGACTCAAACTTCATCACGTTAACATCTCCTCATGCTTTAGATTTTGATTCAATGGGAAGAGTGCGCCAGTGCCAAGATAATCGATGCAAAATTTTCATTTATGGTAAATCAACTCAGCAGATATGCATTGAAACAGAAGGCTATATTCATGCGTGCTAATCAGCAAACAGGCTTCAGTTTACTCTCTATTATTCTCTCGATTATTCTCATTAGTTTTGCCCTAATGACATTGACCATTCTTCTTTTTCCTCGCGCTGAAGACAGTGTAAAACTCATTCATTCAACCAAAGCCTCTGAATTAGGTGCCGCGGTAATGGATGAAATCATTGGGCGTAAATACGATGAAAACAGTGGCCCTAATGGTGGGATCCCTGAGTGCAACAGCCAATCAGGCAAGATTTGCTCCCTCGCGAAAACAAAAGTCATTAATGGCATACCTCAATGTGACGATAGCTTAGGTAAAACCTGCTTAGGACCAGACCCCGACGAAATCATTAATGGTGTCCCTGATCGAGCCTTATTTAATGATGTTGATGACTTTGATGGCTTATCTGGCAGTGTTAAAAATGTCTTAGGTGATGATTTAGGCGATATTTACCCTAATTTCTCCATTTCAATTTCTGTGTTTTATGACGCAAATTTAGATGCTATCCCCGATAAGGTCAGTGGAAACAGTAAACGTATCGTGGTTGATGTGATTGATCCAAGCGGCCAACATTATTTGTTCTCCGTCATTAGAGGGAATTTCTAATGCGTCGTATATCGAATGGCTTCACGCTGATTGAAATGATCATCTCAATCGTATTGCTTGCGGTCGTTGGCCTCTCTCTAGGCGCCATCATCCAACAAAGCATGACCATGTATGCAAGCACAACCGATCGCGAAGAATTACTGCTTCAAGGACGCTTTGTGACTGAACGCATGCACAAAGAAATCCGTGACGCGGTGCCAAACAGCTTACAAGTCAACATGGCCACCACATGCATTGAATGGCTTCCCGTTATCAATACCGCGGTTTATGAAGATTTACCATTGGCTCCAATGCATTCAGATAGCTTGCGATTACTGCCAGAACGAACCTTAAATCCAGGGGATCACCTCGTTGTGATGCCAATATCGGCAACAGAGTTATTAGCACCACCCACATCGTCAGACAAAAACCGAGTGGCTGAAGTCGCACAAAATATTCCTTTTATCGCAGGTGATGGCGCAAGAATGGTAAACGTGCCCTTAACTCAAGAAACCACCTTTCAAGCCAATTCACCAGCGCATCGCTTATATGTCTATCGAACGCCTCTTGCTTATTGCTTAGAAGGGAATCAACTGTATCGATATTCCGATTATCCATTATCTCGTACGTCCCTTTCTCCCGCGGCATTAGTCAATGGAAAGCGTCAATTAATGGCGGAAAATATAAAGAGTGCTGATTTTGACGTTCTACATCCCTCGCTAGTGCGCAATGGATTAGTGAAACTGCAATTTATCTTTAGTGATAATAATGAAGAGGTGAGATTGGACCATGATGTTCTTATCTTCAACACGCCCTAGCCGCTCGCAAGGTTCTGCTTTAATTCTTACGGTTTTCATTCTTGTGGTTGTGGCTTTTCTTGCCTTGATGATGATGAAAAATCAATTAAAAGTAAGTACTCATACCGTAACGGCCGTGATGGGAACACGGACAAATATGGCAGCGCAATCTGCAATACAAATGGACATTAGTGCATTTTATATGTCAAACGCAGGCAGCTGTTTTACGGCTCAAAAAGCCCCTGTTACCTATAATTTTAAAGGCGACGGGTTATCCCAATGCAGAGCAACCGTTACGTGTTCAACCAATGGCACGTTAGATTCAGGGATTGTTGTTCATCAACTCGAAAGCACTGCTCAATGTAAATTTGGCTCTACCACCTTACAGCGTATTATTGAAGTAGGTATTCGCGATGCAAATTAATTTATCCTCAAAATTTTCTCTTGTTTCACTGGCTTTTGGTTTATGTATGATGTCTTTGACAGTACAAGCCTTTCAAAATATTGATCGTGATACTTATTTTCCGGGGATTGCTCAAGGGCACAGAAGTTATTATGAAAATTGTCCAGGATCCCAATTAGAGCTCAATGGGGCTGTCAAAATTAATGAGACTCAAGGCAATCGCTTACATTTTTGTTCAAGCAACAAAGGGGCGGGCTTACCTAATGATAGTTGTGATGACGGTGCTGGTGGTTATCAAGCTTGTGAAATTACAGGCTACAACGTGCCTTCTTTAGCGCTAGGCACGTTTCAAATAGAACCAATCAATAGAAACAAAGTATGTAATTCAGGAAGCAAAGAATATAAAGCAAAAAAATACAACCATGTCGAAATCCGTAACACTTGCCAAGCACGCCTTAGCAATCCAAATAAAGTAATCTACATAACGAAATTAGATCTTGAAGATGATGCAAAGCTCACGCTCACCTCTGGGGATTATTGGGTTCAACAAATCTCAACAAGTGGCGATGCTCATATCAGCATTTCTGGCGACGTTCGTTTATTTGTTCATGATAATTTACTTCTCAATAACGATACAAAAATCACCCTTGAACAAGATGCGTCGTTCACCATTGTTGGCTTTAATAACATACAATTAAATGATAATTCATCCTTAGAAGGAGACGTGTATGCAAATCACCTTCTTTCACTCAATAATAACAGTTCAATTCTCGGCCGTGTAACGAGCAAAAAATTGTTCATGGAAGGATCGAGTCGAATTAATAACGCCACAATACCGCCAGACCCAACGCCACACCCTGTTTTATCTCTTCGTTTAGATGAAGATTATTGGAATGGAACTTATGGTGAAGTCATCGACAGTTCTGGAAATGGGTTTAACGGTACGACTAAAAATTCACCACAACCGAAAAAAGACAACCCCGCTCTTCCTGTTGATTTCAACAAGCTAGGAACCTGTGGCTACGGTGACTTTAACCATAACCAAGCGCAATACATTGAAGTCCCTCACAACAGTAAACTCTCTAATGAAGATGTCATCACGGTCAGTGCATGGATAAACCCAAGATCATACCCACGAAATGATCTTTACACCATTGTATCTAAAAATGGCAATTACGAATTTCACCTCAATGCTCGTGGACAAGTCAATTGGTACTGGGAATTAAAAAACACCAACTACACAATGAACCTGACGACTAGAGAAAGTATTCCAAAAAATCAGTGGTCTCATGTCGCTATTCGTTACAATGCTCACAGTCGAGACAAAGCCACTATTTTCATTAACGGACAAGAGAAAGGTGCCATTGTTGAAAATGTATCACCATTAAAGCACTTAAAAGAAAATACTCAGCCTGTTCAAATTGGTAATGACTACGATTTATCCCGTACTTTTGATGGCTTGATCGATGAAGTAAATGTCTTTGACCAAGCGCTTAGTAACCAACAAATAGTGCAACTGTACGAGCAAAGACACCCTTGCCCTGACAATGTACTGCCCACCTGTTATGAAGACAATTTTAATAACGGCAACTTAAACACAAACTGGATAACGAGCGCCAGTAGCGGTAACTTTATCCCAAGAATCATTAATGGGCGCTTGCAACTAACACAAGCGGTAAGAGCACAATCCACCGCATCGTCTTACCAATACCTTTACCCTGCGCTTGGCAACAAGATTGAGGTCGAATTTGATTACATGGCGTATGGCCACAGTAATGGTGCCGATGGTCTTGCTATCGTATTCTCTGACGCTAACATCACTCCACAAGCGGGGGCGTTTGGTGGTCCTTTAGGCTACGGATTTAAAAATAACTCAGAAGCCGTAAAACCTGGTTTCACGGGAGGTTGGCTCGGTATTGGTCTCGATGAATACGGTAACTATTCTAAAGAAGGCGGGTCAAGAAACCATAACTCGAATTCGACCTCTCAATCTGTGGTACTTCGTGGATCTGGTCAAAATTACTCAGGCTATAACTACATTAGCGGTAATCGAGTCAGTCCGGACATCGACAATAATAACGGCAACAGTCAAACACACCGTTACCGTATTACTATCGATTCAAGAAATAATAATACGGCCAATGTCACCGTGGAACGAAGTGTTCAATGGAAAGGAGATAGCCCTCGATTTAGTACCATCATTGGTCCAATTAACGTATTAAGTAATCAATATAACCAAGCCGCAATTCCTGAAAACTTCATCATGTCACTGACTGGCTCGACAGGTAAGTTATACAATACGCATGAGATCGATAATTTTAAAGTCTGTGCCTTATATTCCAAACCAATGGGACAACAAATTGATCACTTTGAATTTAACCATCCCGGTCAAGGCTCAACCTGTGATGTGTCAGATGTCACTTTACGAGCATGCGCCGACGCCTCATGTTCGACTTTATTTACCGACGAGGTAGACGTCACGTTAAACACTTCAAATTTAGGGGGTGACGGTTACTGGTTAAATGGCAATAACATCACCATGCGTAACGGGGTTGCTAATTTATCTATAGGAAAACAAACCCAAGGTAATGTAACCCTTGGAGTGGTGAGCTCTGAGCCATCAACCAAACCATTCAGTCAAACCCTGTGCAGCATTAATGGCCAATCACTCAGTGAGAACAATTGTTCGTTGTCATTCAAACCTGAAGGACTAACGGTGATCGTGCCAGATAAGCAAGCGAACAAGCCCGTAATAGCGACAATCAAGGGTTGTGGTAGCAGCTTCTATGGCGCCAAAAACCTCCAAGTATGGTCTGATTACATCAATCCAACAGCGGCGCATATTATTGGCTCACCAAAGGTGTCTGCCGTCTCGAATAATGCATGGAAAACCATCAGTACCACAGAATCCTCAGCAACGGCAGTGACCTTAAATTTCATTAACAATGAAGCTCGTTTGCCTTTGAATTATTCGGATGCAGGACAATTGCAATTAAACGTAAAGCACACCTTACCTCAACAACAAACAATCAAAGGCAGCGATGCTTTTGTAAGCTTCCCCGTTGGATTGAGTGCGTACGTTTCGAATGCCAACAACTCAACCGCCAACAGTACTTGTTTGTCTGAAAATATTACTTGTCGCGTGTTCGCTCATGCGGCGGAAGAATTTAACTTAAACGTGACAGCTCGCGCATGGGAATCGGATACTGACACCAACATTTCAAACAATCTAAGCACCCCAAATTATGCTCAGAGTATGTTGTTATTGGATCACACCTTAATTGCTCCTTCAGCACTTTCTGGTGGAAATCTCGGGAATCTGCTCACGAATGTTTATGATCATATTGCCTCAAACGGCAGTATTAATCGCATTAAAGAAAGCATCAGTGAAGTGGGTGTGTTTGATATTACCGTTACGCCACCAGAGGGTTACCTTGGCAGTAACGCTTTTACAATAAAACCCGCCTCAACAGGGTCAATTGGTCGATTTACGCCAGCCTATTTTTCAATGTTTGCCGAACAACCTAGCATTACGGATACCTGTAAAACCTATACCTACATGGGGCAAACTTTTATGTTTGATGATCTCCCTACGCTTGAGTTAACGCCGTTATCTCAAACTGGCGGTCAACTACAGAACTACAGCATTGACACATGGTGGCGATACCACAATAACTGGGATTTACGAACTTATGTCGCAGCACCATCAGGCATTGAAGTGATTGATAGCGATAGCCCTTCTATTCTTGGTATTCAAGCCGGTATGGCCAAACCCGGAAAAATAGTTAAGCTTTATAAGCAAAATAAAATGCAGCTACAAGAGGCAGAATTGCGCTATAACAAGCCGTTTTCACCGCATTCACCAACGTTAGACAGCATTACCTTAGCGTTAACCGCTGAGGATCTAAAAGACTCAGATGATATCTGCTATAAACTGAATGCCGCAGGAAATTGCCTAGATTACACGTTCCCAGCAACCTCATCTCATCACCAAGAATGGGGACGCATTACCATGGAAGATTCTTATGGTTCAGATCTCACCCCGCTTGAATCAAGGATCAGAACTGAGTCTTATGTGGGAGGACGATTTGAACAAAATACAGACACCTGTACCGTGCTTGATTTATCTAACTTCACTTTTGATGTCGGCACTAACCCTGCAGCATTACCTGTAGGAAAAGGCACGACTTCGGCAAGTTTGAGTGATACAGATGTCACTAATGGAGTCACAAGCATGACCTTTTCTGCCCCTGGTAATGGCAATCAAGGACAAATAATACCGACCTTGTCGCTATTGACCCTACCTTGGTTGCAGCAAGATGCCGATCAAAACGATTCTTTTGAAAGCACCATCAAAGCACTTATTCATTTTGGTATTTACCGAGGAAGTGATCGTATTATATGGAGCCGTGAACAACTTAATTAAGTGCTACTATACGTATGTTTGTTTAACGGCATAAACACCACATAATAATGAAGGAATGATCATGAAGAACGAATCCACTTACCCAATTGGAACACCCGGTACCGCTTGGAATGACGCAGAAAAAGCCGAGTGGCTTGCGACCATGACAGTAAAGCGTTCTTATCAAGAAGAAGTGGCAACAAAAATTAACGCGCTTTCTGACCGTTTTGACGTCTCTCAATACGGAGCATTATCTTATGATGAAGCACGCTTCCCACTTCTTTGCATTAAAACCCGCCAATGGGATAGCTCAAAACCAACCATCCTAATTACAGGTGGTGTACACGGTTATGAAACATCAGGGGTGCATGGTGCATTGCAATTTGTCGATACCAAAGCCGAGCACTATTCTCACTGGTTTAATGTATTAGTGGCCCCTTGTGTTAGCCCATGGGGTTATGAAGTGATTAACCGTTGGAACCCAACCGCAACGGACCCAAACCGTTCATTTTATGACAACAGCCCAGCGGAAGAATCGGCAGCCGTCATGGCGCTCGTTCAACGTATGGGTGGCAATATTTTTGCTCACATTGATCTTCACGAAACCACAGACAGTGATGAAACCGAGTTTCGCCCAGCGTTATCGGCTCGTGATGGTTTAGAGTACATTGAAGGATCCATTCCTGATGGCTTCTACACCGTAGGTGATACCGACAAGCCGTCTCCTGACTTTCAAAAAGCGATCATTGACTCAGTACGCACCGTAACGCACATTGCCCCACCTGATGAAAATAACCAAATCATCGGATCAGATGTCGTTCAAAACGGTGTGATTAATTACCCAACCAAAAAATTGGGGTTATGCGCAGGCTTAACAAATGCTGACTTTGTATCAACAACCGAAGTGTACCCAGACAGCGATAAAGTAACAGACCAAGAATGCAATGATGCTCAAGTCGCCGCGATTGTTGGCGGTTTAGACTATTTATTAGCCTTACAATAATAATTTCGTTCTAACATTAATAAAAATAATGAGTCCTTCTCAAAATTCAACTTTTGAAGGATTCATCTATTACCCCTTCTTTTATTGTGCGTACTTTGCACGCTCACGACATAAAATAAACACATAGCCCGCTTTATAAAATATAACCCCAAACAAAACCCAGTTTACAAGAGTTTCCGCACTGCATTTTTAAGAACAGCGTACTTTGTTACATAATTTTAATGGTAAAATAAAAAGAAGAATCATCTTAAAGAGAATACTTATGTGGAATAAACTAAATAAATCCATGATGTTTTGCCAAATGATGTTTGGCTTATCATTTTATGGCGTAATGGTCATTTTAACGCGCTTCTTTCTTGAAGAGTTAAATTACAGTGAAGCCGATACCATGATGGTTGTGGGCGCGTTTTCTTCTATCGGTCCATTGTTTGCTATTGCTGGTGGCTTTATTGCTGATAAATTTTTAGGGGCTTACCGTTCATTAACGATCAGTTACCTTGGCTTTTCTGTTGGCTACCTTTTGCTTGTTCTTGGATCTTACACTACGAATGTACCAATGGCATTATGCGGCATCGCACTTGCCAGCTACGCTCGTGGACTCATGTCACCATCATATCCTAGTCTTTACCGACGTACTTTTGATACTCAAGAGCACTTTGAAAACTGCTACCCAGTAAACTATTCAGTAAACAACGTTGGCGCACTATTAGGGCAATATCTATTCCCAATGTTTGTTTTAGTTCTTGGCTTCCATGGAAGCTTCTTGTTATCTGCAATTTTGGCTTTCTTTGCCCTAGCAACCTTAGTGATTTTCCGTAAATCATTATTAACCGTTGGCGCTGAGATTGATCAAAAACCAGTAAGCACAAAAAACTGGATTGCCTTTCTAGTCACTTCGGCAGCAATGATTGCCTTGGTTTTCTTCATGTTCTCAAACATGGATATTGGCCAGAATATCGTTTATGCCATTGGTCTAGCAGCCATTGGTTATTTCATTGCATTAATGATGAAATCTGAAAAATCAGACGCATTAAAAATGGGCACAATTTTGATCATGACCGTATTAACAACGGCTTTCTTTGTGTACTACGGTCAAATGATGACATCAATGACCATGGTAACGATCAATACCATGCGTGGTGATCTGTTCAACTTAATCCCAATTGCACCAGAAGCGTCAATGGCAATGAATCCACTATGGTGTATTGTTGCTGGTCCTGTGATTGCAATGCTTTTTTCTTCACTTGAGAAACGTAACATTCATTTTTCAACCGCAACCAAGATTGGTTTTGCCTTTATTCTCACCGCCATTGCGTTTGGTATTTTAACCATGGCAGTAATGGGCGTGGGTGAAGATGCTATTATCCGTCCAGAAATTTTCTTAGTCATTCACTTCTTCCAAGCGTTTGCAGAAGTTATCGTGGGTAGCTTAGTGGTTGCGTTTATCTTATCTGTTGCGCCAAAACACATTGAAAACTTCTCAGTAAGTTTGTTTTCAGTAGCGATTGCGCTAAGTGGTATTGTTGGTGCGGTATTCTCAACGTCTATCGCTCAAGAAAAAGGGCAAGTGATCACTCAAGAGTTTATCCAAACTGTCTACGGTAATTACTTCCAACTGCTGACAATTCTTGCGGTTGTTATGGTCGCCGTTGCCTTTATTGCTTCATTCATCATTCGTAAAATGCTTGAAAGCAGCAAACAAGCAGAAGCGGCATTATCAGAATCTAATGCGTAACCATTAAAACAATAAAAAGCCCTATCGTCATCACGGCGATAGGGCTTTTTTATTCTAATAAACAGTCAAAAATTAAGACGAGACAAGTCGAACACTCCAAACTTTTAACATCTTTTCTAGCTCTTTTGCTTTATAGGGCTTATGCAAAATATCGTCCATTCCGGCCTCTATACAACTTGCCATTTCAGTTGACGTTGTTCCTGCTGTCAGAGCAATGATGGGCTTTGTGTAGCCTTGTTCGCGTAATCGTCTTGTCGTTTCAAACCCGTCCATCACTGGCATTCGACAATCCATTAAAATCACATCAACCACTTCATTCTCTAAAAAAGCTAAGGCTTGTTGCCCATCGTTCGCAAAGTAAGGATGTATATCTAGTTTAGTCAGCATCATACTTAAGATCACTTGATTCATCTTAATGTCTTCAACCGCAAGTACCGACAAGCCTCCAATAGAATGGCTGATATCAAACGCTTCCTGCTCTTTGACTTCCGTTTCATACGTAGGAATTAATGGGATCTCAACAGAAAAAACGGAGCCTTTCCCTAATTCACTTTCAAGCGTTAATGTTCCTTCCATCTTATCAATTAAGGATTTACAAATAGACAATCCAAGACCTGTTCCTTCAAATTGTCGTTGACTGGAATTATCGACTTGAGTAAAGGGATCAAATAACGTGGATTGCTTATCTAATGGAATACCGCAACCACTGTCAGACACCGTAAAACATAAGGCATTGTCTTTCCAAGAAGCAGAAAATCGGATCTCACCTTCTTTTGTAAACTTAATTGCGTTCCCAATAAGGTTCACCAATATTTGTTGGATACGGTCAATATCTCCAGATAATCCATCCGGTAAGGTATTCTCAACATCAACCACAAACTCTAATCTTTTTTCTTCAATTTGATGTAAGAACATTTGCTCAATCGTCTGAATCAATATTTGAGGTGAAAACTGGGTAATACTTAATTGAAACATACCTGCATTCATTTTACTGAAGTCGAGTAAATCATTAATGATCACTCTAAGCATTTCACCCGCTTGATGAATCGTCATTAAAAGTGTTTGTTGATACTGAGTAATATTCGTGTCTTCCATCAACTCAGCCGAGCCTAGCAGACCATTAAGCGGAGTTCTTAGCTCGTGATTTATCATCGCAACAAAATCACGGGTCGCTTGCTCTGAGTTCTCAGCTCTCTGCTTTTCTTTTATTGTGTTTTCAAGTAACTGCTGACGCACAAACGCGGCACTTAACATCTCTGAAAATAAACAAAACTGCTTTTCAATGGTTTGATGCCACGTTTTGCTTGGCGGAGTGTTAAACGTAAACTGCAACGCCCCACAGCGTTCATCATTTTGGTGTAAATAAACTAAGATATGAACCGTATCTTCACTCCAATTAAACTCGGAAGTTGAGTGTGGAAGATCGTGATACTCACCTACCTCACCGGCATTTAAAACAGATTGAACATTGTCACTTAACGTTGGTGCGACCGTTAATCGCAAAGAGGCAATCCCCTCAATGCTAACTAAATCATCCAATAAACGTTGCAGTAATGTGCTCGATGGCGCTTCTTGTAAAAACGCTTGATTGTAATCAAGAAGAATCGCATCGAGGTATCCTTTGAATTGAAGCAAAGCCACGTCTTTCTCTGCCTTTTCTTGCACAATTAACAGCGTTTCTTCAACTAACTGTTTCGCAATAAAAAGCTCATGACTCTTTTGTTCAAGCAAGCCTTCCGCGGCCTTACGAGACGCTTTTTCTCGTTGGATTTTCCGATTTAATAATTCAATCATTTTATCGTTATCCATAATTACCTCTTAAACATTACTGCTTTTTTAAGGTAAAACGAACTTGAGATCCGTCTTCTTGAATTGGTATCATTTGTATATCAATTTTTTCATTGAAGAACTCTGCACACCCTTGAATTAAACCAAAACAAACATGAGAGAAGCAGCGAGCAGAAATGTAGTCCATCACCATTTCAGATTCAGTACTAGAGATAAAGGTAAATTGAGGGGGGTTTGCATCAGAGTAAAGTTTCTTAACTTCTACATGAATGTAGTTTTCTACTTGTTTAATAAATTCAAACGTCGATGACGATTTGCCTTTTAAACCAGGCATACTGTCAAACAAGGTTAAAAATACCGACTTACCATACACTTCTTGTAAATCTTCAATGCTAATGCCCGTCAATTTACTCAATGAAATAATCAATTTAACTAAGTCTTTATGATCATAGGTTCCAACCGAAGTGTAAGCCCCTTCATCATTATTTTGATCAAGCATTTCTTGGCAGATTTCTAAACCAAACGTGTCTTCTACTAACTCTAAAAATTCTGAAAATATAATTCCTTTCATGTCACATCCTTTTTATTGCCTTGATACTATTTTATTTTCTTATTCTAAGCTTAGATAAAAATAGAGTAAGAAGGTAACCATAAGGGTGTATTTATTCTGTTTTTTTCATTTACTAGACATAAAACCAGTTATACATAATGAAAATGAAAGACAGTAATATTCCAAGTTATACTTTACACACTCACCCAACAGGCAAAGAAGGTATTATGTATCAAGAAATCATCAAATTTTGGTTTGAAGAACTAGAGCCTAAAGATTGGTTTGTCGGTAACGAACAACTCGATAAACAAATACAGCAGCGCTTTTTAGCATTACTACAACAAGCCTCTCACGCCGAACTGTTCTCTTGGCGAGCCGATCCTCTAGGACGTCTCGCTGAAATTATCGTTCTTGACCAATTTTCTCGTAATATTTATCGCAACACGCCTCAGGCTTTCTCTCAAGATCCGCTTGCTTTAGCCCTAGCCCAAGAAGCCATTTCGATTGGCGCAGACAAGATGTTATCAGAAGAGCAACGCAGCTTTCTTTATATGCCTTACATGCACAGTGAATCGAAAGTCATTCATGATGAAGCCGTCATTCTTTTTAAATCACTACATCGAGAAGGCAATTATGAGTTTGAGTTAAAACACAAAAAAATCATTGATCGCTTTGGCCGCTACCCTCACCGGAACACGATATTAGGTAGAAAAAGTACAGCAGAAGAAATTGAGTTTCTTTCAGAACCCGGCTCCAGTTTTTAATTGATTAAACACTCAACAGTTAATCTCTAAATCGTGTTAATCCTATCCTATTGACCCATTATCACTTGCTGTAGAATACTCAGTACCGTAAAGTAACAACTCAATAGCAACGGGGCACAATATGCGTGATCATGTTTATTCTCAAATCATGGGAATAGTCACCAGAATACAACATTATCCTGGTGTGAGCGGCTTAGAAAAAGCAAAACAAAAGATTAAGCTTATCTGCTTAGATCTCGCTTCACCGTGCCCACCAAGTATTACCTCTTTTTTAGAGGCATACACGCACGACAGACACGATGAAATAGACAAGGCTATTCACGCTTACACGGCGTGTTTAGCTTCATTAACTGACGATGAAATACTGCTTAGAGTCTACATTAATGCCATGTTGGCCTCACTTTATATTGATGCTGAACAATACGCTTCTGCGTACGATCTTTATAAAGAAGTCCTTGAAAATATACACCTACTTGACGATAACATTCGCTCATTGGTGTATTGCAATATCAGCGACATGTATCTTTGTTTAGAGCAATACACACAAGCCGTTAATTATGCCAAGCAAGGGATTTCTGCCTCTAACAACGCCAATCATCAACTCAACTTGGCTATTTGTTTACTCAATCTTGGTTATGCTTATGGACATTTACAACATTTTGATGATGCCATTGGGTTTATTCATCAAGCAAAAAACATTGCCAAAACACAAGAAAACAAACGTATTTTAGCGCTGTCTTATGGGTACTTAGCACAAATAATGGCAAAGCAAAAACACGCAGACCAAGATAAAATCATGACGTATTTTGAGCAATCTGAGCTGATTTACATCCATATTCACGACAAACATAATCGCTTAGAAAATAATATTTTCTTTGCTAAATACCTTGAAAGTATCAATCAAAACGAAAAAGCATTGGCGTTATGTCACAAGATACAATTACAAGTAAATTCAAATAATAACTATGGATTTTATAGCATTTTTACTGATACCTTAGAAAAATTACATCAAAAATCACAGCAATGGGATGCCTTAATTGCCACTCAACAACAGCATATTTTTGCTGCAGAAAAAGCATTAAGTCAGTTTAAAAAACACGAAAATAATGCCCTAATTAAAAATGTCGATCGGATTGAAGACAGTCAGAATCAACAGGTTTTAGCACACATGCAGGAACACATGGGGGCAATCACAGAGATTGGTCAATACATTGCTACGACAACCGATTTAAAGGGCTCACTGAATAACATACTAACCAAAATCAATACCATTCTACCCACCTTTGAATTTGGGATAGCGCTGTACGATAAAGAAAAAGACCTTCTAGATTATCGTTATTTTGTAGATACAAACAAACTGGTACCTCAGCTAACAATTGACTGTAAAAAATACAAAACGGTTGGCACGTACGTCATTAAGAATCGAACTACTGTCCATTTAAATACGGTAACGGACGACTCTTTAGCACCTTTTGTTGATCATGAGCAGCGTAAAGAAAAAGATTTAGTTAAGCGTGATAATAGCAGAGAGGTTCACTCTATTATTCTGACGCCTATTATCTTAAAAGATGATGTGCTTGGTTTATTGTCTGTTCAGCACCCATCAGCAAATCAATACCATCAACATCACCGTCATTTGATTGAACATTTAGCGAGTTTTATTGCGGTATCTCTTGAAAATCTAAAACAAAGAGAACGATTAGAAAAAGCCAATGAAACGCTGGATAAGCTATCAAGAACCGATCCTTTAACAGGGCTTTATAACCGTTATCAATTAGATAAGATAACTCCCTCATTGTGTAAAACGGCGTTAGACGAACAGAAACAAATCTCAGTCTTAATGTTGGACTTAGATGATTACAAGAAATACAACGATGTGCATGGACACTTAGAAGGGGATGACGCATTAAGAACGCTTAGCCACTTAATACAACACGCATTCCATCATCAGAATGATTATTTATTCCGCTACGGTGGTGATGAGTTTTTGATTATTTGTTTTGATCAATCCTCTGATCTCATTAAGGAAAAAATTGAAGTCTTACGTAATGAGCTGTATGCAAAGAACCTAAGTAATCCGGAATCACGATATTCTGATCGTTTAAGCTTATCAATTGGCGGAATTAATACCCAACTTCAGTATGGGTCAGAATTAAATGATGTAAATAAGCTTTTTCAAAAAGCGGACGAACAATTGTACGCAGTAAAAGAGGCAGGTAGAAACAGCTACTTACTCATATAAAAGAACAAAAAAATGGCCTTCTCTCTCATAAAGAAGGACATTTTTGATTAAACCATTATTATATTATTGATTACTTTCTGATTGTAAAACCTGATTAAATTGTTCGGTGCTTGGCATGCCATACAAGTTTTTATTGTAAGCAAGACTTCCCCACAAACCATACGCTTTCGCTAACTCTTGAACCCTTTGACTCACCTCTACTGGCGTCTGTTTTTTCGTCACAAAATCGTAATCATAAGCAACGGGGTCATTTTCAGGGGTTAACACCACCAAATTATCTCGCGTTAAATAACCAAAATTATTCGCAAACTGCATCATTGCTCGTTCATTATCACGAGCTAATGGTTTTGTTAAATCGTGTCCAATCATTGGAGACAATGCCGGAACCCCCATTAATGATAATAGCGTTGATGGCATATCCATATTGCTCGCTAAACGTTCATCTTCACGAGGTTTGATGTCTTTCCCTATAATTAGTGCCGGAATACGGAATCGGTCAACAGGGATTAGCTCAGACGCACTGACACGAGAATCATGATCCGCAATAATAAGAAACACCGTATTATCCCAATACTCTGATTTCTTCGCTTTTTCAAAGAACTTCCCTAACGCATAGTCTGAATATTGAACGGTATTGTTTCGTGTATTTTTCTTTTCGTCATATTGCTTAATACGACCATCTGGATACTCAAATGGGCTGTGATTACTTGACGTAAAAACAAGACTAAAGAACGGTTTTCCTTCTTTGTTAAGCTCGGTTAACTGCTTATCAGCCATCTTATACAAATCTTCATCCGACGCCCCCCAAGAGCCCTTAAACACAGGATTACTATAATCTTTCTCATCAACAATTCGTTGGAATCCGTTACCTAAGAAAAAGCTTTTCATGTTATCAAAATGGCTTTCACCACCATAAATAAATTGAGTCGTATACCCTTGTTGAGAAAGTAACCCAGCAATATTAAAGAAACCCGTTTGGCTTTTACTTAACTTAACAACAGCACGAGATGGTGTAGGAGGAAAGCCCGTTGTTACCGCTTCAATCCCCCGAACAGAGCGTGTTCCAGTGGCGTACATTTGGTTGAAACTCCACCCCTCGGTTAATAATTTATCAAGGTTTGGGGTTAATGGTAATCCTCCGAGTCCACCAACAAAGCGAGCCCCCAAGCTTTCTTGCAATAAAATAACCAAGTTCCGTTTAGGTCCTTTATAACTTGCAGGGTTGAAATTTAATGTGGTTGAATCATCGATATATTTCCCCGAAATACCTGAAGACTGTCTAACTAAATCAACAATTTCTTTATCCGACATTTTGCCATAATACGCTTTTGCATTTTTTTCAGAACTCATGTTCTTTATTGCAAAAATGACAGAATAAGAAGAGTTCAACACTAAGTCATTCATTAGCGGATCCGTTGAAAATGAAACCGCAGCGGGGTTTAAAGGTCGATGTCCTAACGATGAACGAGCCCCCATAACACTGACGACAATAACAAGAGCTGCAATTAAAGGGCGCCAATAAAAGGCTGGCATTCTATTATTTCTTACGGCATAACCACTTAATTTCCAACCAAAAAACAACGTCAAAAATGAACCGATAACACCAATAGCCAACTCTAATTTATAACCAGACCAAAGCATACTAAAGACTTCTTTTGGATAAATTAAATACTCAACAAATAATCGATTGGGTCTTAAGTCATATTCTTGAATAAAAGGAACCGTTGCCAACTCCATATAGACAAAAATCCATAATCCAGCAACAAGCCAAATACGCAATATAATTGTCCAGATCCGCCCAACGATACCCGTTGTTGGAAGCAAAGCCGATAACGCCGCTGGTAAAATAAATAACCAACATAAACTGGCAATATCAACACGTAACCCTTGCAAGAAAATAGGTCCCCATCCAGACGCATCAGAGACTCGCTCATGAAGCCAAACGGAAAGTCCTAACCGACTTAATGTTAAAATAACAATAATTGTCACACAAAATATTAATACTGGCTTTAAGCCACACAAACTTATTTTTCGCATAGTTACTTTATCCATAACCTTTTCATTGTAATTTAAACCCAATATTGTTGTATCGAATTAATAATATAAAAAAACACTCAACATAATTAGCAGCACCTAAACAATCTTAATCAACAGTATGCTATTGACACTTCTATTCAATAGATTGTATGGCATTAAATTTATCAATAAGTTCAATGCTATCATTACTTATATTAATTAATCGTGAGTGAACACAGAGTGAATTATCGAATAACAATTAATCAATTTTATGATTATATTTCATTGTTTTAATGATAATGAGCAAAAATCTATCACCAGCAGGAGGTATTACGACTTACCACCGTTTATTTTATGATGTTTCTATTCAGTCAATAATTCATACACTCAAAGAAAAGTAGATATCTTATAGATTTAATATATCCATTTTAAATTAAGCATAATGTACATATTAAAATAGTAATAATGCCTAGCCTTTCAGTGAATTTTTCATTTCGACTTTTGATATGATCATTATTTAAACAATATAATTATTTTGGAGAGCAACTATGTATCAAGAACAAGCCGAAGCCTTCTTGGCAAATCAACCACCTGAAGCATTAGCTACTGGTGAATTATTTGTAATAAAAAATACAATAAAAAGGTATGTCTCTGGGCCAAATAGAGCTCGGCTAATGAGGTTAGCAAACTCTGTGCTTGGGAATTTATGCACAAGAGCTAATGCCGGAAATATTGATAGGATTCGTGCATTATTTCAATCAATGGTACAAATGATAAAATCAGGAAATATTGGATTGTTTGAGAATGAAATTACTCGTTCAAAAACTGAATTTTAAAATAATAAACAAATTACTATTTCCACTCCCCGACTCTAATAAGAACAATAACGGTCATAAAAAATAAAGGCGATGCTGTTAAGCACCGCCTTTAGTTAGATTAAAAATCTAGAAGGTATACGTTGCACTCATGTACAGAGAGCTTAAGTTAAGAAAGTGATCTTCAGAAATTGTAGTATTAGAATAATGATAAGTTACTTCGTTCTCCATGAAGAATAAGTCGGCTTCATAACCCACTCTGAAACTAAGAACATTCAATCGAGGTGGGGTATATTCAACGCCTGCGCCATAATGAAATCCAACAAATTTATCTTTATTGAAAACCTTAACCGATTGATTAATATCAACCGACGATAAACCCGTTATACCAAAAACTCGTAAGCCATTACGAAACGTATAACCCACATTTGCCGCGATGGATAACGATTCTGGTGACCAACTGTATACCGTTTTATTCCCAGTCCCTAATAAAGGAGCTGCGAAGTTAATATCACCATATCTGGTGTATTGAGCTTCGATGGCAACCACTCTGTTGAACTGATAACCGGCAATAAACTTAAAGGTATTTCCATCCTCTTCACCTTCAAGTACATCATCACCCAATAAATCATCAAAATCATTTAGCGTGGTCGTCCCAACACCAACACCGGCATAAAACCGTCGAACGTCTTTAGCTTGAGAAAAAGTAGCAATAAATAACGTGCTTAAAATAACTAATGTGTTAATAAATTTCATATTATTAATAAAATCCAAATCAGCATATATTGTCAATTAAAGAAGGGGAAGATCCTCAATATAAATGACGAACAATGCGTAAATAATATACATAATGAGTAATCCAACGAGCTATCGAGTATTATATTTTTACCGCTAAAAATAATAACGAACCTAGATAAAACGGAGAATAAATAGACATCTTCGCTCTTTATATTAGATGTTAACGATCTAACTAAAGAATGACTCTTTCTTAGTTCTCAGGGAAGACGATTGCATTCTGATCAGAACGCGTTTGAATGTCTTTAACGGTATCAACAATCCACTCAAAAATACCAGGTCGAGTAAATCCTGCATAATAAGTAGCAACGTTCATTATTTGACTGTAAGTATCCGTCCCCGTACTCACAACACCGTAAATCTTACCTCCATAAATAAGCGGACCACCGCTGTCTCCTCTGAAGGTTGAGTATTTGGTTTCGACCGTACCAAACTCATTCATTGACCATCGCTTATCAGACGGATCAAGCGGTGGATTTTCTATTGCTATCGAGTGTGAGTTTTGCACATAAAATCCAAATTCAACCCATCTTTCATGCGATGCTTCACGCCAATTACAATTGACTACACTAGAGAACGGGTATTCCTGTGTAAAATATTCACGAGAAAAATACACAGAATCAGGGCAATAGCGCATGAATGCTTCTCTTACATAATCAGGTGTATTACTCTTTGCTACAACACGTGCGGGAACTGGCATTTGTTTTAAGTTTGATGTTGAATAACCAATTGGGTACACCTCTGCACCGAGTTTAATAGAGCCAGAAGCAACAGGTAACCAGGTGGCCTCATCAGGCATGCTTTCTAACTCTAGAATCGCAATATCATCAAATTTACTTCGATCATATTTCCCGTTAGGGCTATAAATATGCGTGGCAGTGTAGTCATTAACAACCTTAACTTTAATGCCATTATGTGCATAATCCTCCCCTCTTGAGTGCAATAAATACACATAACTGCCTATCGAGCTAACTGGCACACAATGCGCCGCAGTTAGCACGGTTCTCGGTGCTATTAGCGTTCCACTACAGTGAGCATCTTTTAAATACACTATATAAGGCGCATCACTCGCCTCAACATCATTCCCTTCAACAGCAAGAGATAATGGTGAATACATTCCCCCCAATAACGAGCATAAAGCAAGAGAAGATAATCTACTTTTTTTATTGTTCATAATTTTGTCCTTTAAATAAAAACCCTACACATTGTTAATGAGTACGATCAGTTTATTTTTATTGATTATTTCTTTTGATAATCATAATTATTTCGAATAGCAAGCGATAAAGTAATAACTCTAAATAAGATATGTTCTAATATAAAATGAGTATTTAGAGTAAATTAACGTTCTTATCCTTATATTAATCGAGTGATAAGTTCATACTCAGTGATAGTGAGTAAAACTTAGATTTAAGTAACATTGAATAAAAAATAATATAATTCATCTAAAAAGTGAATATATACTTATTATTAATATGGTATTTAGCAGTATAAAATCTCGATTATTTATATCTAACCAAATAACTAACGATTGAACCGTTATTACTTATTGTAGTGATTCAACATAAAATTGGCTTTTATGAGGTACTTTTTAGGCGACATACCCGTAAAGTACCGGAACTCTTTAATAAAGTGTGGCTGATCGTAATACCCATTATCTAAGGCAATGTCGACATAATTATTACTTGTCCCGTTAAGTTGTGTACGTAATGTGGATTGAAATCGAGCAGTACGCTCAAAATACTTAGCATCAACACCAGTATACAACTTAAATTTACGCTGAAGGGTTCGCTTACTCATATTAACTTCTAATTGTAATCCGCTTATACCTTGGTGATTCTGTTGATAATATGTTTTATCAATAGCCCAAGTAATACCAGATGACGTAGTAAGTTTAGGATTGAGAAAACCAATAAACCATGACTCAAGTAACTGTATTTTATCGAGATCATTAACCTTCATAATGAGGCGTTCAATTAAGCTCTCTGGCAAAAACTGGTACATATCGATAATTTTATCTGACAATTCATCCATCGGAATACCAAAGATAGAATAACACCCACTAGAACGAAATCTCACTGAAATAAGTTTACTTCCCCCAGTAGTTTCAAATTTAAACGTCGCTCTTCGTGGACAAACAAGTAAACTTTGCCCCATTAATAATTGATGATGAAATGGGTGTGAAATAACCAATGGTTCACCAAGATTAATTAATAGTTCAGCCCCTGTGCCGGGTAAAATATCAGGTACATAAGGATGGTGCGTACTTTGCCATAACCAATAATGCGCAATAAAAGGAGAAAGTAACGGTTTCGGTTTAATGCGAATAATATGCAAAAGAATAAACTGCCAGATTAGATCGATATAAAGTAATGCGGATAGTAATGTAAATCACCTTAACAGTAAATGATAACGCTAATAATAACTATTTAGGTAAAAATAATGCGTCTCCACTGACGTTACCTAAACAGGGATGATGATCAAAACGAACCACTCCAATAGGCATACGTCCTGCGACTGCTTTCGCTATTTCAGCAACACCTTGCTGACCAAAACCACCACACAGTTCAATGGCTCTAATGCCTTCTTTTTCAAGCCCATCAATAGAGTCACACGCTTCTTGATAGCTTGATACCGCGAGTGTTTTCACGTGAACTTCTGGCGTTAACACCCATGACGAATTGGTGTCTACCTTCGTTTCTGGAGCAATAAAAATGAATGCGGCTTTAAATATTGTTGTCATGTCTTGTTCCTCTCTGTAATTTCCGATGATAATACGAATAATTACACTGGCAATATTGTAAAAATACGCCAAAAAGAAATGATTCACATAAAATAATTAATCGAATTTCAATCAAAAAAACAAAGGTATTGCCTTGTTAAGTCTTTTCTATCAATAGTTAAGTCTAAATAAGTGATAATTATAAAAATACTGGCATTGTTATTAAAATCAAGACACCTAATGCTCTAGATAACACGGCATTAGCTCTATAGACTTAACGTATAGACTGTTGATAAACAGACACCACCTTATTTAAGAGCATCATGCTAATGAAAGCCGTATTACCTTTAATACCCTTATTTACGTTATTAACAAGCTGCCAGCAAGATATTAAAAATACAACCGGGGTATGTTCGGCGAATCAATACCTTCTTTCTCTTCCTCAAGATATTGATACCTATCGACATGACATGGCGATTTATGCACAACAAGGCGGAGAGCTTCCTCTTCATTCTGTGGTGTTTGATAATACTTGTATCGATGCAACATCATTAAAAGATCTAACACAACAAAGTGCTCAAGCGATCTTTGCAGACAGTTTTAAAGAAGCGGGACAAGTCACTCATTTTGAAATAAAGAACAACGTGGCTTATGTTGAACTAAAAGCAAACAACGATGGCTTTCCTGGTATTACGGCAACATTAGCCGCGGTAAACCCAATAATACGTAGAAACCTATTATTAAACAGCCAAATTGAAAATGTGATTTTTCCTTCTATGAAGTAATGCTTTCACCCACTCAAGAAAAAACACTCGCCTCCCGTTATTCAGGTTAACTATGCAAAATATGCATAGCGATCCTTACAAATAGTCATTTGCTTCATTAACTCCCTTTCCCTACTATTCGCGCTCTTATTTTTAACCCTAAGAGCGCAGCATGTTTTCACAATCCATTTTCGCTCAATTGTTGAGAATGACCATTCTATTAGTACTAACTCTAATTGTTGTTCACCATTATCAACCCTTACTCGATCTTCTCGCCGAGCAAGCCGTTAATAGTGGCTGTCATCAACAAACAGGCAGTATGGATAGTCATCACTCTCATCATCACCATTAAGAGCACATTATGAGTATTTTTCGCTTTCCACCATTAGTATGGCTTGGGATCGGGATTCTAATTATCAGTCTAGGGATCAGACAATCATTTGGCATTTTTATGATGCCAATTTCCGAGCACTTCCAAACGGGTCGTGAATTTTTTAGCTTTGCTATCGCATTACAAAATTTATTGTTCGGCGTTTTTCAACCTTTCGTTGGCATGGCAGCTGATAAATGGGGATCACAACGCATTATTATTATTGGGTCGATTTCTTATGCTCTGGGTTTAATCTTAACCTCTCTAGCCACAGAACCAAGCATGCTCTACCTTTCTTTAGGCGCACTTGTTGGCTTAGGGCTAAGTGCCACAAGCTATGTGATTATTTTAGGTACGGTAGCAAAAGTGGTTCCTGCTGAACACGCTGCAAAAGCCTTTGGGTTAACCACAGCGGCAGGATCATTTGGTATGTTTGCGATGATCCCTGGTGCTCAAACGTTATTGCATAACTTTAATTGGCAATTTGCAATGCAAGCTTTTGCAATGCTATCTACGTTAATTGTCGCCTTTGCGATCTTCATGAAAACAGACAAACCAAGTGCTCAACAGACCATAGAAGAAAACCATCAAACGTTAACCGAAGCCTTAAAAGAAGCCTTCGCCAATAAAAGCTATTGGTTGATTCACGCTGGTTTCTTTGTTTGTGGCTTTCATGTGATGTTCATTGCGACTCATTTACCAAGCTACCTTGCTGATAAACATCTACCGGCATCAAGCGCAGCAATGGCATTGGCTTATGTCGGTATTTTCAATATCTTCGGGTCTTACTTTTGGGGTGTTATGGGGGATAAGTACAGCAAGCGCCACGTAATGTCGGCACTCTACTTTATGCGTACTGTCGTGATTGGGGCATTTGTAACACTTCCGGTTACTGAGCATACCGCCGCTATTTTTGGCGGTGCGATTGGGTTTTGTTGGTTAGGCACAGTGCCATTAACCTCAGGCTTAGTTCGCCAAATGTTTGGGGCTCGCTACCTTTCAACGCTCTACGGGTTAGTGTTTTTTACTCATCAAGTAGGGAGTTTTTTAGGCGCGTGGGCTGGAGGTCGGATTTATGATTACTATGGCTCTTATGAACCCATCTGGTGGTCAACGGTTGTATTGGCTTTCTGCGCAGCATTAATTCATTTACCAATCAACGATCGCCCTGTCGCGAGATTACAAATGAAAACCGCCTAATAAACCGAGTCATTACATTTAAATCAGCCTGCTATTTACAAAAAATAACAGGCTGATTTTATATCAATACAACGCTTCAAACTCTGGAATAACGGCCTTTCCTCGACGCAATAAAAAATCAAGAAAACGAGCCGTTGATGTGGTCAGTATTTTTTCATCTTCAACATCGTATTTTTCAAGTAACGCAACCGCCAAATCTAACTGTGCGATTTCCTCACAAAAGTGGGCATCCGATCCTGTCGTAAAGTACACGCCAATCTCTTTACCGATAGCCACAATCTTATCGCAACGAACATCACTGCCTTTGCGGCTCTTTCCTGTTAACGACGTATTGTTCACCTCGATTGCCACGGTGTATTCTTTCGCACATCGCAACACTTTTTCAATATCAAAAGGGTAATTAGGATTTCCTAAATGACCTAAAACATCAACACGCCCACTCTTAATCACATGAATAAGCGCCGCAGTATGTTCTTTCTCATTTGTTGGAGCAAAAACAGGTTCATGCAAACTTGCTATCACCCAATCTAAATGCTGATCAGAAGAGGTTGGGAGATCTATCTCCCCTTCGATATTAATTATATTGGCTTCGACACCACGAATAATACCTACCTGATGAAGAAAGCGGGGTAAAATTCGTTGATTGTTGAAAAACCAATAATGAGGGGCTCCGGGCATCTCTGGTGCATGATCCGTCGTACAAAGAAGTGCTAACCCTTTACTCTGCGCCGACTGCGCATTTTCAATGATCGTGCTATAAGCATGACCACTAGCAAGAGTATGAGTATGGGTATCTACAACAATATTCATGACGCTCTCCTATTGGATATCAAATGAGCCATTTTTATTCATGTATAAACTCAAATCAGCACGAACGGATTGAGTTAATACTTTATTGACATTAATGGCGTCCGAACTTTCATAAAAAGTGATGGCATCTTCTTCTGATACACCGCCTCTTATTTTTCGATTCACTAAACGTTCCTTAAGAAAGTCCGCATCGGTATCAATAAAGACGGTAAAATCAGCGAGTTTGTATAAATCACACCACACAGGTTCATTCAGTAAAAGCCAATTGCCCTCAACCACCACAATATTTTTATCCACTTGAATCGCATCATCAACGGGATCGTGTAAATTACGATCATAATATGGCCATTTTGGGGAACGGGCTTTTAACTGCTTTAATTTATCAATAAGATCGGTCAAATTAAACGTTTCAGACGCCCCTTTAATGCGCCTAAGGGATATCGTTTCATCGTTTCGTCGAATGGTATTACTTTCTAAAATTTCATTCGTGTAATGAAACCCATCAAAAGGAAGGACTTGTAATGGCTCTAATTGAGGAGATTGTTGAGATAAGTATTCCCAAAATGCGGCTAATGTTGATTTTCCACTGCCAGGAGGCGCACACAAAAAGACAATGACTCTTTCTTCTTGTTCTTGATATAAGCGCGTAAATTTCTCGACTAAAGGTTTATGAATTTTAGCGATGTCTTTATTCGAAAAAAAAGCTTCTGTATCAAAACCGCTAACGTTTAAGTTCACTTTCATTGCGAAACCTTACTTCGTAACTTCCTCTTCTATTTTTTCTAGCAACATTTCACAAGACAGTTTAAGCACTGTTTTGATCAGAGATTCATATCTCATTTGAGAAAAAACTTCAAAAGAAGAAAACTTTAATTGATTGATCGATTCAATATAAAAGCTATCTTGCTGTGTAGAGAGCACCGCTTGATTCGCAATAAAGTCATATATCATGTCATCATTAAATAATATATTGCTTGATTGGCTTTGTGCGTATTCTAAAACTTGGCCATACAACCCGATATCGGCGTAGGTTTCTAAAGAAATTCTACCCATCGCAAAGATCAGTTTCGATATCACATCAGTGGTAACTAATGGACCATCTTCTTTTAAAAGTGGCCCCACAGCATATTCCATCACTAATTTGTCTTGAACAAAGACGCTTGGAAGTAATGCTTTTAGCTTGAGGTTAATTAACTTGTTTGAAACTTGGAGAAAACAGGTCGCGTTCTCGCATTCATCCAATTTTTCTAACAATTCAACTTTTTGTGACAACGTCAAAACCTCTCTATTTATATGGCAACCTAAAAGGCTACCATATAAGTTCCTTATAACTAAACCGTTAAGTTCACATCATAAAACTCTAATAATGCCTTTTCAGCGCATTCACTCCAAACGTAATTATTTTTCGCTAAGATAACGTCTAACTCTGCAAAAAACGGGTCTTGTTCAGCTAAAGATTTAAAATTATCAATCGCAGTTAACGGCAAATCAATATGTGGATAAATCAGTTTTTTCCCTCCGGGGATAGTCAGCTGATTTAAAATAGTATGGGGAGCCGCTTGCAGTCCACCAACGTGTGTGATCATAAACGATGGATTAATTTTACTTTCAGAAGAAAGCGCTAAAGACTCCAACATATCCCCTTTTGAACCACCCGATGTACCGACGATATGTGTCGATTCATAATGAACATTATAAAAATTAAATGGCACTTTAAATTCTTTATCTGTTGGGCCAGCAAAAAAGTTCAAACACCCATCATTACCTAATAATGAGTCCGCTTGCTCTAATACTTGAGCTACCGCGGCGTATACCATGACATCATCATAGCCTTGATCATCGTTCAGGGATTTTAGATAAGCGACGGGATCATCCATCTCAATGGTATTCACGTAAATCAACTCAATCCCTTGTGCTTTTGCTGCACTGACCGGAATAAGTATCTCTGCACGCGACAGACGATCTTCATCAATATCAGTGACAACAATACGTCTCGGCTTCACAGGACCATTAATCGCATAATCAATCGCTCCAATTCCCATTGGGCCAGCGCACGCTAATAGTGCTAACGTCCCGCCCTCTTTGATGCCCATTTCATGTTCATAGATGTATTGCGTGGTGTGATAACTCGCATGAAACGCACCAATAATGCATGACATTGGTTCGGCAAGAGAAGCATCAGCATAATAAGACCCTTGATAAGGAAGCACGCAGCCTAGTTCAATGGCAATGTTAGGAATAATCGAATAGGTGGCATTCCCACCAAACGTTTCATAGCTGTAGCCTGCTGAATATCCCGTAGGCAATCCCATTGCAGGTTGAAGTACAAATGATTGACCCGCCGTAAATTGGTCTTTTAAATTGCTCCCTACCTCAACAATAATACCGGCATATTCATGGCCAGTAATCACTGGTACATCACTGATATTTTCAGGTACACGTTTATGCTCACTACCAAGCAATGCCGCTTTATAGGTAGATAGACAGATACTGTTTGATATATTTTTTACTAATAATTCATCCGCCGAAATTTGTGGTAAGTCGAACGTTCTTAATTGGATGTTTTTTTCACCGCAAATAACCGCTGCCGTTGTTTGAACCATGATAGTGTCTCCAAATGAAGGGGCGTTACCCACCCCTCAAAAATTAAATTAGGTTATGCCTGTTGCTGCTCAATTTTATTCAGTAGCTCATTGAGTGCAGGGTCATTTAAGAAGTTAGTAATCGTAATTACGGGCAGTCCTGTTGCTTTTATCGCTCGATCTTTTAGGCTTTCATGCGTGACCACCACATCGGCATTACTTGGTACTTTTTCTATCGCAAAATGTTTAACTTCAATGTCATAGCCTGCTTGAACCAATTTTCGCTTAAAGGTCGATGCCCCCATCGCACTTGATCCCATTCCAGCATCACAAGCAAACGCAACAAACTGAATTGGTGTCGTCTCTGTTTTTTCGGTTATTATTTGAGTTGTAGGTTGTGCTTTGCCTTCTGCTTTCATTTCTTTCATCCCAACAACCGATTCTTCGAACTCTTCTTCTGACTCTGTTTTATTGCTGATTTTCAGAATCGCACTAGCCACTAAGAAAGAAACAATCGTCGCTGTTGCAACCCCGGCAATCGTCGCCATAAAGCCGCCTTTTGGTGTTAAAGCCAAATAAGAGAAGATAGAACCCGGACTCGGCCCAGCCACTAAACCTGCATCAAGCATATTAAAGGTTGCAATGCCCGTTGCCGCACCCGCAATTACCGCCAAAATCATGATTGGTTTCATTAACACATATGGAAAATACAGCTCATGAATACCACCAAAGAAATGAATAATGATGGCACTAGGCGCAGAACGTTTACTCAAGCCTTGACCAAATTTAGCAAAAGCCAATAGCAGACCTAAACCGGGACCTGGATTTGATGCCACCATGAAAAAGATGGATTTACCGGTTTCAGCCGCCGCTTGAAGGCCAAGGGGATAATAGATCCCTTGATCGATGGCGTTATTTAGAAATAACACTTTTGCAGGTTCATTAATCACCGCCAGTAGAGGTAAGTAGCCTGTCGCAACCAAGGCTTCAATCCCTGATTTCACAAACAGATTCGCCGCCGTCACCGCAGGGCCTACAATTTCATACGCAAGTAGGCAAAAAATCATACCAATAATGCCTAACGAGAAATTGTTCACTACCATTTCAAACCCTGATGGGATTTTATGTTCAATTTTTTTATCAAACTGCACAATAGCCCAAGCACTTAACGGCCCCATGATCATTGCGCCAACAAACATAGGAATATCTGCACCAACAATGACGCCCATCGTACCGATAGCTCCGGCAACCGCACCGCGCTTATCACCAACAAGTTGACCACCGGTATAACCAATAAGCAAAGGCAGTAAATAAGTAATCATTGGTCCAACAATCTCACCAAACTGCTCGTTCGGTAACCATCCTGTTGGAATAAATAAAGCCGTGATAAAGCCCCAAGCAATAAAGGCTCCAATATTTGGCAATACCATGGCAGTTAAATACCCACCAAAGGCTTGCACTTTTGCTCTCGTATTCATTGTCACGTAATATTCCTTCTACTAATAAGAGCTAATAATATTGAGGATTTCATCTTTCGAAGAGGCCCCAATTAATTTAGTAATACTGTCTTCATCCACCAACATTTCACTGAGTGCTTGAATCACTTCAATATGAGTATCCGAATCGGTGGCAGCAAGAGTGAATAAGATATTTGCAGGCCCTTGGTCAGAACCAAAATCAATCGCGTTTGGAAAAATATGGATACCTAGCCCAGTCTTTAATACACCAGACTCAGGACGAGCGTGAGGCATTGCTATCCCTGGACAAAGAACATAATAAGGGCCATTATCAATCGTTGATTGAATGATCGCGTCAGCGTAATCAGCAGTGACATACCCTTTCGCTTCTAAGTAACAAGTGGTTGTTTTCACTGCCTCTTCCCACGTATAACTTTGGTCATTAACAACATCAATGAGATCATGGTCAATTAAATCGTATAGCATGAGGTGCCCTTATGGTTTGTTTTATTGATATAGCTATTATTAATAAATATAGGGAGGCAGGGCAACAGCGTGGATTTCGTGATGAGGATCTCGCAAAGCATCGAGTCAATCAGAATAAAAGAATCGTGCTCACAATATTGATACGTAAATTTATTACAAATTTTAGTTAAGAAACAATTCAAGCCCTTAAATTAGACAGCGCACACAATTACGATAAAAAAATATAAAACAGTAATCGTGATCTGCAATAACAAACGCCAATTGACAGTTAATTAACTGTGATATAAGTCATTTAGTAATAATGAGAAAACGAGATGATCCCTCATTGAAATTGTGACTTGCCTCACTATTTTTCCCTTTCGAGATAACACCTGTATTTTTACCACCATAAATACGAGGTAAATAATCACTTAATATCAACACTCTTTTTTTCCTAATCTCTGTTCTAACAAAACACGTAAATATTGACGGAAAAACACTCAAATAAATCGACTTGTTTACCGTCGTTTTCCCTAATATTCCCCGCATCAAAACTACTACCACTTTATGGCTAAATTAATTTCTTGTTTTTAGACGCAAGTAATAAAATTCATTTCACATGACTATCTTAATTTTGAGAAAGAAGTCAAAATATTAACAGGACTATTTACTTTTTCGGTAAATATCATGTCGATATGAATGAATACTCACAGAAGAGCCACCATGCAGAATCTATCCCGCTTTGTTTTTTTTCCTCTTTTAATTACGCTCTTATCGCCATCATTAATGGCCGTTGAACAATACGATGAATTAGACGCTTTACTTAACATGCCTCTTGATTCTCTCGCTGAGACTAAAATCATCACCGCCACCAAAACCTCTCTCAGTTTGTCAGAAGTGCCCGCTTCGGTGCACGTTATTACCTCAAAGGAAATCGAGCGATCATCGGCTCGATCTATTGCGGATGTACTGGTTTTAGCGCCTGGGCTTCATGTAACTAAATACTCAGACTACGATTGGACGGTATCTTCTCGCAGTAAAAACCAAGGTGAAAATAATACACTGCTTGTTATGATTGATGGCCGAAGTGCCGTAAACCCAATGTATTCAGGGGTTAATTGGGATTTATTACCCGTCAGTCTGGATAATATTGATCGCATCGAAGTCGTTTTAGGGCCAGTAGGAACGATGTGGGGAGGCAATGCCGTCAATGGTGTTGTAAACATCATTACCAAAGACGCAGAAAATGCCCCTAAAGCACAAATAAGCGCTTCTGTCGGTAATTATGACTATAGAGAATATAAGGCACACCACCGTGCTCAAATAAGTGAAAACACCCACTTATCTGGCTATGTTGAACTCTTAGATCATTCTCCATTTACTGATGAGGATTCTCGCTTTGACGATCTTCGTCATTTAGAAGTAAAAACAGAACGCTTTGGTCTGCGTGCTGATTATCAAAACCAACAAGATACGGTTTCAGTTCAATTTGGGGGTATTCGATCACGTGAAGATTATCAGTGGTTATATTATACACCCGCCTTTTTAAACCCCTCATCACATCAAGATGACGGTGATATTTTTATCACAGAAATGCTATCTCAAGAATTTTTTGCTGGTGCTCAATATTTGCATGATGCCGGTAACGGAAATCAATGGGATAACCAAGCATGGCTGACGTACAGTGATTCCGACAGCACCAATGAACCGGCGAGCTTTACTCGGGTTGAACTCGATAGTCGATACACTTTTAATGTTCAACAATGGGGTATCGTTACTCTTGGGGCTAATGCGCGATTGGTTGACGAAAAATACGCTCAATTCACCCAAGAAGAACAGTATTTATCTCCTTATGTTCGTACTATTGATGAGCACGACTTTCTAAACCAAAACTACGCTTTATACGTAAACTGGACCGTTGAACTCACTGACTCAACCGAAATCACTCTAGGTAATCGTTGGCAATACGACAACATCACTGAGGAAGTGTACTCACAGCCTCAAGTTCGTGCATTACAAAAACTCACCGACAATCAGCGTTTATGGGCTGGGTGGGGACGCGCGATCATTACTCCATCACGTTTAGAACGAGACACTCAATTTCAAGAAAACCAATACTGCAGTAGTTGTGCATATACCGAAGACTCAAATGGAAATCGAGATTATTATGATTACTTATTGTCTTATCATTACTTAGGTAACCGTGATCTAAAAATGGAAACGGTGGATACTTATGAGATTGGTTATCGCTATTGGCAAGACAACGACGTTCAATTCAATGTAAGCCTTTTTTACAGCCAACATGACAACGTTCGTGCGTATCAAGGATTAGGTGGCAACCGATATCTCACCGCAGACAGCTCTGAGCACTCTAGTGGTACAATCATTGATGATATGTTTGCTCAATTGATTGATCCATTATCTCAAGAAACCATCGGTGGTGAATTAAGCGTACAATGGCGACCTCATCGCACTCTACAAGTGAATGCGAATTACAGCTACAAAGAAATAGAGGGGAGTTGTGCAGGATCAATTTGTGGTAATAATGAGCTACCAATCTTAGATCTTGAAAATACCCCAAATCATTATGCCACCTTACACATTATGTGGGATATTCATCCAACGATATGGGTAGCTTCAGTAGTAAACTATGTCTCTGAATCTAATCCAGATGACGCCTTACGAGAAATAGATGACCTGAATTTTGAGGATCCAACTCGTTCGGTCTGGCCAGAACTCATCACTTGGGATGTCTCTGCCAACTGGCAACATACCGAACATTGGCCAAGTTTCACTTTTAGTGTTGAAAACCTATTCAATGACCAAGTAAAAGAATATCCTGAACAATTTTCGCCTTTTGCAAATGGCACTCAATATTACCTTGATATAAGTTGGAACTTTACTTAACGATGACGAAAAACAAAGCACATAACCCTCAATATAGATCCTCTTATGCCCCTTTGCATAAGTTGTGGGTGTGCTTTGTCTTTGCTTTTTCACTGTTCATGGCCAGCTTTACTCTTCAAGCAAACGAATCCGATGTGAAGGATCACAATTTAAAGGCCGTTTACCTATTTCGATTCGCCTTTTTAACCAACTGGAATGAATTTATCCCGACTGATAAACGCTATAATTTCTGTGCAGAATCGCTCTCTGATGTAAGTAATACATTAAAAAAATTGATTGATACCAAACCGGATAACGCCACATTCATCGCTTTCAATGTCTCTCAATCAAGTGAGCTAAGCCGCTGCCATATTGTTTATACGATTCAAAAAGACCCTCAAAAAATTGCCATGCTAAAAAAACAAATGCCTCATGCATTACTGGTTGGCGAAGGGAAGGAATTCATTCAAGCGGGTGGGATGATTGCGTTTATTAAACGTAATAACCGCATAAAACCGTTAATTAATATAGAGCAAGTGACACTCGCCGGATTATCATTACGCTCTCAGCTTTTGTCTGTCTCAGATATTGTTAAGGAGGAAACACGATGAGAAATCATTCGTTTGCTGCTTTACCGTTGCGTAAAAAAATCATTTATCCTATTTGGTCAATTTTAACACTGGGCGTTTTTATTCTCGGGGTCAGTGTTGCTCATTTTATGGGCGTAACCCAAACAAAAAATCTACAAGTAAGAGCCTCTATTTTAGCTCAAGGGGTAGCGAGCAACTTATCTGGCGCACTCATCTTTGATGATAAAAAAACAGGGATGGATCAAATGGATTCACTCGCGTTTGATCCTGAAGTTATCGCAGCAAGAGTTCGTTCATTAGACGACGATGCTTTTGCGGTATTAGATCGCCTACCAAGCGACTGCCAATGGGTTAATAATCAACTCAGTTGTTCTGATTCGTTCTTCTTTTCAATCTCTCATCCCATCACTCTTAAAGGCGATGTATTAGGTACGCTGGACGTCTGGTTTTCAAAAGACAATATTATTGAACAACGCTATCAAATCGTCATGATTTTCCTGTTTATTACCATTTGTCTTTCTGCGTTAGCATTAGTATTTGCTCATCAGCTGCATCGCCTAGTGACCACACCTCTATTGTCGATCTTAATTTCAATGCAAGATGTTATCGCGCAAGGGGTTACCTCACATAGATTGCCAGTAAAACACCTTGATGAACTAGGAAAGGTAACGCATTGTTTTAATGATATGTTGGATAATTTGGCCAGCCGAGATTTTCAATTAAACCAAGCATTCCAAAAATTAGAAGATAAAAACCATTACATTAATCAAGTACTCGACTCTCTTGACCAAGGCCTTCTAATGATAACCCCCGAGCGTAATGTGACTTATTACAATCCTGCGGCTCGCCATTTATTGCCTCAGATTGAGATTGAAAATAACACCACCGTACTTGCTATTAATGAACTTCACATTGAACGATTATTGTCCGATTTTGAACCCGTTTGTCGTTTAGCTGCACTGTTAAGTCACATTGAAAATCATCAACGTCTCTTGCCTTTGGAGTTCCGTCATAAAGCGACAGGTCAACAATATCAAGTATCGACATACCCTATTTCAGGAGAGCGACACTCACTGGTTCACATTGAAGACATCAGTGCTCGTTACCTTGTTGAACAGCGCCAACGCATGGCCGAAATGATTTTTGACCAAAACCCAAGCTCATTAATCGTTCTATCGAGAAGATTATGTGTCGAAGCACTTAACACCGCTTTTATTCGTTATTTTGGAGAAATTAAAAGCCTGCATGATTTACGTATTCGTGAGCCTTTTGCCCTATCGAGAAAAGAATTAACGTTGTTACTTAAACAAGGCTTTCTGAAAATAAATGCGGATATTTTAAGTGATTCCTCCCCGACCAGTAAAATCAAAAAATCGATGTGGCTACCTTGTCTTATCACGATAAAAGTAATTAAAAACAGTAATAATAAAATCGATTCTTTTGTGGTTTCGTTTAACGATCAAACTCAAATTTTAGAACTAAAACGTTTAAATTATCAAACCAATCACGATCTGTTAACAGGGTTAGCCAACCGACAGAACGCATATAAACAACTTCTCATGGCACGAGAAAAGCACAACTCGGTCTATATATTATTTCTCGATCTTGATGGATTCAAAGCCGTCAATGATACTTTCGGCCACCACTCTGGTGATGAGCTATTAAAGATCACCGCTCAACGGTTAAGTAATTGTGTCTCTCAACGAGATATTGTCGCCCGATTATCAGGTGATGAGTTCTTGCTAGGTATTTTTTTAAACGGGGATCACTCCAATAATGATCAAGCCATTCGTTCTATCATTAATCGATTATTAACCTCGGTAAATCGGACGATAACACTTAAAGATGCGAAGCCTCAAATATCTGCCAGTATTGGGGTTTATCATTGGGAAGCAACAGATAAAACAAATTTAGAGTCTGCCTTACAAAAAGCAGATAAGGCCATGTATAAAGCCAAATTATTAGGTAAGAACGGATTCTGTTTTGCGGAAAATGAGTAACGAAGTTCCTACATCACAAAGAATAAGCATAAAAAAGCCCACCATCGAGCTAACAATAATGTCAGTTAAAGGTGGGCTTATCGCATTACCTAAAAACCCAAAAGCACCACGAATTTAGTCACTTTCTCTTTTAAGCATGCTTATATCAAACTCTTTATAGCTACCGGTGTTCTCATTTTTTGCTTTATACATCGCAATGTCGGCAAACTTCATTAAATCATCTCCATTCATTGCATCATCAGGATAAACAGCAATCCCAATACTCGGAGAGATTATCATCGAATGACCCTCAATTTTAGTAGGAAACTTAAACTGGTCCAATAGTTTATTGCCCAATCGTTTCACACCAGAAGGTTGAGAAATGTCTTGAGCAATAATTAAAAATTCATCGCCCCCTAAACGAAACACACCATCTTTAGAGCGAACGGTTTCGATCAGTAATTTCGCCGTTTCTTTTAACACCTCATCGCCGACCTGATGACCAAGCGTGTCATTTATTTGCTTAAATTTATTCAAATCAATAAAGTACACGGCCACTTTTGTTTCTGTTTTTTCACCATGATGCAGGGCGTATTGCAGTTCAGTACTTACCATGCTGCGGTTTTTCAGCCCGGTTAATTCATCATGATGCGCCTTATAAGCAAGCACTTCGGTTTTCTCATGGACAGCTTCATTCATCTTAAAGAACGCCATCAATAGATGGCCCATTTCATTTTTTTCAACTACATCTGAAATATCTAACTTCTCACCTGCACGCATTTTTTCGGTACTAGAGAGTAATAAATTAAGGGGATCAAACAAGTTGCGTTTCATGAAGAAAATCGTCGCTATCGCAAGACACACTAAAAAGACAATCTGTATTTTAATCAAGGTAACTAACTGACTTCGGCTTTCTTTAAAATCGCCTTTTCTTTTTTCTAACAGCAACAATTCAATATTCGTAAACTTGGTTAAATCGCTTCTTAAGTCGTCCATGTACTCTTTACCACGGTCTTCTTTGACGATTTTCAGCGCTTGAGATAAATTATCGTACTGCACCAATTCAACAGTCAGCGCTAATTCGTCAAATTTTAACCTCATAGATTGCTCAATATGCTCAAGTGTCAACTGTTGTTCTTGATTGTCTTTCGTTAACATTTTAAGTTCTTGAAAGATTTTTTGAGCGTCAGACATGCCAGTATAATACGGTTCTAAATAGGTAATCTCTTGAGTTATCAGAAAACCTCTTTGCCCCGTTTCTGCGTCTTTCATACTACTGAGCAGTTTTTCAGAATTTGTAATAACATCATGGGTATGAATTACCCAGAGCAGTTTTTCATCACCATACGACTCTAATTTAAACGTTAAAACAGAGCTAACGATAGAAATTGAAAACAAAATAAAAAGGAATAAAGCTAATTTAACGCGAACACCCATACTACCATCCTGGTAACAAACACTTAATTATCCATTACCTAAATAGTAGCACTATCGATAATAGTGACAATAATTCTTTTCAATAAAGGGCTCAACCTCATGTTTTATTGTGATAAATAATCATAAACAAAATCGATGAAGGTTCTGATGCGCTTAGGTTGATAACGATCTCGATGATAAAGCGCAGAGAAATCCACACTCGGGATCACCCACTCTTCAAACACTTGCTCTAATTTTCCATCATCCAATTCTTGCTGACAATAAATCAACGGCACTCGAATAATTCCGTTCCCCGCCAATGCACCAGCGACTAATACTCGACCATTTTTACACTGTAAATTGCCTTTTACTGTGACGTCATAATGCTCGTTGGTTTGCATAGATTGAAAGTGCCACTTACGCACAGATCCCGTCAAGCAATGATGTTGATTCAACTCTTTAGGATGCAATGGTCGCCCTCGTCTTGTTAAATATTCAGGACTTGCCAACGTTCCCATGTCAATCACAAGTAACTTTTTAGCCACAAATCCCGAGTCGTCTAACGATCCCATGCGAAAGGCGATATCAAACTCTTCTTCAATCAAATCGACTCGATTACTACTGAAATCTAAACTAATCGAAACCTCTGGGTATTGCTGCATAAATGCGTTAATCACTTCGGCAATCACCACTTCCCCAATATGACCACCCACACAATTTACTTTTATCTCTCCTTGCACTTTTTCTACATCATCAACGGCAGATAAAAGCGCTTGGTCTATAGTATGAAGGGCTTGTTCACATTGATAATAGAAATGCTTTCCGGCCTCCGTCAAACGTAACGTACGAGTGGTTCGTATTAATAACGTTACTCCCATGTGTTTTTCTAAACTGCTTATTTGTCTTGAAACATGAGAGCGGGAGACATCAAGCGTATCCGCCGCTTTAGTAAAGTTCCCTAAACGAGCAATAAGTACAAATGAGCGAATATCAGTAAGATTAATTTGATTGATCATAAAGCCACCACAAATAGATAAGCTTCTATTGTTGCAGTACAGCAACAGAGTTTCAAGTAAATAGCTATATATCAACAATAAAGTTTTACTTATTATACCTCCATCGCAGCAAAACAGAGTTCTGGCTTTGACTGCTTATCCAATCATTAAAGGAAAGATAAAATGAAAAAATTAGTTGTTATTACAGGCGCAAGTTCTGGTATTGGTGAAGCAATCGCTCGTCGTTTAAGCGATGAAGGTCACCCTCTTCTTCTTCTTGCTCGTCGTATTGACCGCCTTGAAGCACTTAACCTGCCAAACTCTTTATCAGTAAAAGTAGACGTAACAGACAAAGCGTCTTTTGATGCGGCAATCGCTCTAGGTGAAGAAAAATTTGGTCCTGTTGATGCCCTAATCAACAACGCTGGTGCGATGCTTCTTGGTCAAATCGACACTCAAGATGCCCAAGAGTGGAAAACCATGTTTGATGTGAACGTTATTGGTCTTCTAAATGGCATGCAAGCGGTTCTAGCACCAATGATGGAACGCAATACAGGTACTATCATCAACATCAGTTCTATTGCTGGTAAGAAAACGTTCCCAAGCCATGCGGCTTACTGTGGTACTAAGTTTGCGGTTCACGCTATCTCTGAAAATGTACGTGAAGAAGTGGCATTATCAAACGTTCGTGTTACAACAATTGCACCAGGTGCGGTTGAGACTGAGCTTTTGTCTCATACGTCTTCTCAAGAAATTAAAGACGGTTACGGTGAGTGGAAAGAAAGCATGGGTGGCGTATTAGCCGCTGATGATATTGCTCGTGCAGTCTCTTTTGCATACCAACAACCTCAAAACGTATGTATCCGTGAGATTGCTTTGGCACCGACTAAGCAGCAACCATAGTAAGTACTTATTCACTTAGCGAGAATTTCGTTAAATAATAAGCACAAAAAAGCCAAACTTGGATTACCCAGTTTGGCTTTTTTATTTTATATCTAGTGAGAAACCATCTTCGATTAACGGCGGTTCACTTCACTGCAATTCTCTTAACGGCGGTAGTTACCACCACGGTTTTGAGAACGCGCTTGGTGTGCTGACGCTGATTTCGCTTGAGAAAGAAGAATAGATTCAATCGTCAATTCCATTGGTTCACGAGGCTCAAGGCCATGAGGAAACGTGCGTGAACGAGGAGGCATTTCATATTCAAGATCAGACGCTTTTGGCATACGCTTCAAACGGTATAAGTAGAAGTTTTCAACCTTCTCTCTTGCCCATTGTGTTTTTTTCAAATACTTCACGCTGCTCACAATAGACGGGTTTGTATTGAAACAGTTTAAACGCATTGCGGTATCTAGAATTTCCCATCCGTAATGATCAACCAACTCTTGCAATAAGATTTCTAACTTAAGACCGTGTAATGGGTTGTTCTGTTGCAGTTCAATTCTTTCTTCTTCAGTCATAACGAATTCCTAAGTGTTGATTGTTCAATCGGGGGCAATAAGCGGCGGATTATACCGTGTTATCACTTTAAATATAGTCTTTCACAAGATTATTGTCCCATTTTGATCGAGATAACCATCCCCAAAAGGCAAAAACCCCCCAATCAATAAAATCGATTGAGGGATCCACATAACAGTATGTAATTTACACCATTAATTCTTTCAGTATTTCTTTATACCCTTCAACTGGGTACGCTCCAGTAACCGTATTTTCTTGATTAAGAAAACAGCTCTCACTCCAGAAACACCAGTGACAACTTACCATTCAAACTTTTTGAATGCTGTATCCAATGGTGTTTTCGCTACGTGGTTAGTGTAGTTGCTGATCACTTTTTGAGACAACCCTAAAATAATTTCTAATACTTGTTGATGACCATAACCGGCTGCGTAAAACGCCTCCAATTCTTCCGCAGGAATATTGCCGCGATGACGAACAATGCTTAATGTTGCATCTTGCAACGCTTGCAGTTTTTCTGTTGGCATCGCTTCTCTATTACGCAATGCTTCTGTTAATGCAGGGTCTACATTCATTGAGTGAGCAATCCCTGTATGGGCCGGAACGCAATAAGTACAATCATGTTCAACATTGATGCTTTGCCATACAACCGTTAGCTCTTCAGCATCAAATGAGGTATTTACAAACGCTTGATGCAATTGTTGATACGCTTGAAGTACGCTCGGAGCTTCAGAAAGAACACCAAATAAGTTAGGTATTCTGCCCATTTGTTTTTGTGCACCCTCTAACATTTTTTTGCTGCCTTCAGGAGCCGATTCAATAGTATGTACTGTAAATGTAGTCATGATTATCTCTCTTTTAAACAATTATAAATTCAATATTTGAGGCTGCTGCCCTTCGAGTTGAAATAACTATAATCACAATTGAACGATTGTTCAAGCTATTTTGAACGATTGTTCAAGCTATTTTTGTAGCGATCTAATAAAAACAATAATTCACCAATTAAAACAATACACTACCGTATTAATAATAAAAAAGACCTCTAAAAATAGAGGCCTTTAATAACAAAGAGATACGTATTAGTTATAAGCCCGCGCCAGTGTGCCTTTTCCTTTACTGCTATAAACATCTGCGTTATTACACACAAAGACCGATTGTCCCGCGTGTAGTGTAATCACCGAATCGTCACTTTCAATAATCACTTCCCCTTCAATACAAAAGAGAATTTCAGCACCACGAACATATTGTTCAGCACTCTCTTCAACCACTTCGATAATTTCAAAACCAAAATCATCAACAGGGATCGGGTAACTCTGTTTACGCTCTTTTTTTATCGGGTGTAAACGAATGTCATCAAATGAAATAGAGTGGAACTCGGTATGAGAAATCAGCTCTTCAATGTCCATGTGTTTCGGCGTTAACCCAGCTCTTAATACATTGTCAGAGTTCGCCATGATCTCTAAACCTGTGCCTTGGACATAAGCATGAGGCGTTGCTGCATGTAAAAACATCGCTTCACCTGGCTCTAGTTCAATCACATTCAGCATTAATGGCGAAAACAACCCGATATCGTCAGAAAATTCTTCACTAAATTCCGCAACCATACCAAATGCTTCACGCGCTACTTTGGTTTTGGCTTTAATATCAGAGCCCTCTATCAGTTGCCCTAATGCATCGGCTTTTTTCTGACCAGTCAAGCTCATTACCGTAGTAAAGAAAGCTTGTAAGCCACTGCTTGTTGGCGAGCCTTTTAATTGAGCGACCGCTTCTGATAATACGGAGACATTCGCTTGCTCAAAGATAGACATCATTTCAGCAATAGGACGAAAACCATTCATTGCTCTATAAAACGTCAGTGCATATACCAACTCTGGTTTATGATTCGCATCTTTGTAATTACGGTTAAATGCACCCAGCTCAATACCTTGTTGGTTTTCTTTCTCAAAACCTAACTTTGCATCGCTCAACTTTGGATGAACTTGCACCGATAATGGCTTATCTGCGGCTAATACTTTAAATAAATAAGGTAAATCACCAAAACGTTGATGCGTATAACGACCTAATGTTTCAATCGGGTATTTTTTTATTAGATCTGACAGCAACTCACCTGTTTCTTCCACTTTTGAACAACCGTTTGGATGTGCTCCCATCCAAATTTCTGCTTGAGGTTCACCTGCTTTATTTTCTATGCCAAACAATTGTTGAATAGATGTCTGACTGCCCCATGCATAATTTTGAATCACATTGTCTAACTTAAATAAATTTGCTTGCATCGTACTACCTAAAAACCAGTCACAAGTGTTAGAAATCTATTGGCCTTCTCTGCAAAACAATAAAAAGAGAGAAGGCAAATACATTATGAATAGAACTAGAAAGTCACCTTAAAGGATTTTGCTTGGCAGGGGGCGACCACTCCAAAACGCTCAACTTGAGTTTCTGTTGCTAATGCTTTCTCATCCATTTGAACTTCAGACCACATCATTACATTTTGAGTAAAGCTCACGCCGTCTTCTACTTCACCCACTTCCGCAGGGTTGTAGACTCTCAAAATTAATGCATCAGAATCTTCTGCTTTTTTCAGCACACTTAATACCGCGCCTTTTTTCTCTTTCTCTAATAAGCTGAACGTTAATGGCAGATTTTGTTCACCAACATTAAGCTTCATTGCGTTATATGGGATCTTGTTGTAACACTGAATTGGCGTCACGTTATCACGCGCTTCTGCCATAATATTTGCCTCAACGTGATTACCAGAAAAACCAAATAACGTGAACTGACAAACAATCTTGCCGCGAATTTGTGAATCTGGTGTTGGGATCTTAATACCCGATGGACGACCTGGACGAGTAAGTAAATTTTCTTTACCTAACACGCCAACCCCTCTAAATAACGTCAATGCTAACGTGTCACGCTGCTCACGATTTGAAGCAATCACTTCAAATTCACGCAGACCATTGGTCATTACGGCCATGCCTGCGGTGCCATTTTCAAGCGCTGCAAAATTCATTAGCTGATAAATAGGGACTGGTGCTTCTTTCCACTTTTCTTCTTCCCACACTTCCATCGCAGGATCATTTGTTGGACGTGTAATAACCCCAAATTGATTATCTGCAACCACGGTATCGGTAGTGAATGAGGTTGGAATAAGCACACGAACTCGGTGATCATCCGCTTGGTTATTTAACTCCATTCGAACTTCAATACGACGAGAACCTTGCTTCAATACCACTTGGCAATCCATATCAACGAATGCATCTTGATTAGCACGAGACTCACGCGCTTCTAAGTTAGTCGGCACTTGCATACGTAATTTAATTGAAGCAACTGACTGATAACCTTCATGTTTAATACTTGTTTCTGCGGTAAATTCGTCAGAGTGAATCAACCATTCTTCACGAGAAGGTGAATAATCGTATTCATCACCATCATCAGAGCCGTCTTCTAAACGCAACACTTGCTCAAACAGCTCCTTGGTTTCTTTATCAAAAATACTCAATGTGCCGTTGCTGTTCACGTCAATGCGATAGAATTCATTCTCCATGACGTTGCCTTTCTGTGCCGCGACTTTTTGCTTACCTTTCTCATTCCCTTGAATGTGTAAAGTAGTAAAGCCCATTGCAGGAACGTGTTGGTTTATTTGAATATCGTATTCAATGAATGGGTCGTAGTTACCGTAATGCACAATTTGACGGTCAATTTTACCTGGGTCAATCTCACGTTGGTCTTGAATGAAGTACTCAACTTGATTGCCTTCATTATCAAAAATAGAAAACTCTTGAGCACGAATAGTAATTGTTGTGTTGATCACTTCTTCACGAACGTAAGGCGATAAGTTGAAGAACGCTAATTTATCACAACCTTCACGAGCAGGCATGTGATCAACAATTTTACGTTTGTAGAAATTAATCAGATTGCTCGCCATGTCATCCGCAAGAATGTAGCGGTTTAAAATCTCAGCGTGAACCTTGTCTGAACAACAACAGCCAATCGAGTCATGCGCATGGTTTTTCATGCTTTCTTTCCACATTTTCTCGATCAAACCGTGGTGATATTCAAACCCTAATGTCCATGCAATAGACGCTAATGGCTCAAGAATATTGACGATCTTATTCTCGACTTCAGCATGAATAAGTTTAATGTCCATACGTGTTGATGAAATACTGCGGTGAACACGCATGTACTTGCCATCATTAAACTCGCCTTTAATGGTATCAAGTTGATCACGCATGCCTTCGATTTTTTCAAACACATCTTCAAAGCGGCTCATCATAAATTCACGATCAGGGTAAGCCGAACGCAATGTGTCCATCACTTCAAAAATGTTGTTTTGAATTGGCATTTGGTCGTGGCCGTTTGGCAACAAAATGTCTTTGGTTACTGACGCATTTTCTAATACGTTAAAATAAGTATCTAGTCGGCTGCGTAGTGCTTCTTCATCTTCAGGTAAGTACTTACCAATCGCATAGCCCAGTGGTAACACTTGTGCCGTCACTTCACTGCCATCGTTTGACTGCCATAAAAATTCTGTTTTATTTGTTCCGTGACGCTCAGAGCAACCACGCCAAAACATGGTGCGATTGATGCCAAAACCGTTATAGATCATTGGTAATTGAGAGCTCATTGAGAATGAATCAGGCAGGTAACCAATCTTCATTGGGTTGCCTAATTCTAAACAATCACGCAGACCATACATCATGTTTCGTACAATGGATTCACCAGAAACTTGCATCGTATCCGTTTGAGAATACCAAGGGCCAACAATCAATTTATCGGCTTGAACCAGCGCTTTCACTCGTTCTTTGTGTTCTGGTTTAATCGCAAAGTAATCTTCTAATAACGCGGTTTGACCATCTAATACGTAGTATTTGTAGTCTGGATCCGTTTCCAGACGGGTCATGATTTCTTCCATGTTATTAAGAAGAAGAATGCGAGACTCTTCTGTTGTGAAATACCATTCACGATCCCAGTGCATGTGTGGAGTAATATGAACGCGTGATGTAGTAGTCATAATTTTTTACCTGATTTTCTCGCCGCTTTACAGCCGCAATAATGAAATTAATGTCGTTTAAATAAATCGAGTGTGGAGCCTCTCTCATTTAAAACCCCGTGATGTATCGATAACGTCGGAGGTTTAGATGAGAGGAGTATCGAGAAACTTTAGGGGGAAACCCGATACTCCAATCGTTTTATCGTTAGTTCTGAGTTGCTGCTGTTACTTTTTCAGACTTTTGCAATTCAAGCTTTCCCTTCTTTACTGCGTGGCCTCTCCACATAATAAGAATTGATGTTGAAATCACCGTACCAATCAGAGCTGCGCCGAGCCAAACTGCTGCCGCCATGAATGAGCCTAAGCCACCATCTTGTAATAAGAAGAGCGAGAAGATGCCTGCACCCGGTGTAGATAAACCAACACCTGCGGCACCAACCATTGCACCAGTTACAATAGAACCCACAAGGAATGAACCGATAACACGAATTGGATCTTCAATCGCCATTGGAATCGCACCTTCAGTAATACCCGCAAGGCCAAGTAGCCATGTTGATTTACCCGTTTCAATTTCAAAATCTTTAAACAAACGAGGCGCTATCATGGTTGACGCCGTTACCGTAAAGGCTGACACCATTTTTACTGAACCGAAGATGGCGTAAGGGCCATAAACACCATTAGCCATTGCACCTAAACAGAAGGCATAAGCGGCTTTATTAACAGGACCACCTAAATCGAATGAAACGAAACACCCTAGCACTGCACCAAGTAAAATGGCATTAGTACCTGACAAACCATTTAGCCAATCCGTTAAACCTTGGTTTAAAAACGCAACAGGCTTACCAATAACGAATAACATTAAACTACCAACGACCAAAGTACCGATCACAGGATAAAGATAAAACGTAAGGAAACCGTTGAATGCAGGGGCTAGGCGAATATTTTCTTTCACCCAACGCATCACGTAGCCAGCTAATAAGCCACCAACAACACCACCAAGGAAACCCGCACCAATCAAGTTAGCCGCAAGACCCGCAGCAAAACCTGGACCTAACGCCGGTTTATCTGCAAGAGAATAAGCCGTGTACGCTGCCAGTACTGGAACCATTAGCGTGCCAAGCAAGCCACCACCTAATTTACGGTACATCCATAACCATGAACCATCCGTCGCGTACAGTTCTTGTAAGTCAAAAATTTGAGCAATAAGAACAGCAACCGCAAGCACTGTACCGCCAGCGATGATCAATGGTACGGCAAATGAAATACCGCTTAGTAAGGCTTGTTTTAATTCTGTTTTCAGAGGTAACTTTTTAGGTTTATCGTCCGTTGCTTTCACAAAATCAGCAGAACGCCCTTTTTTACCTTCTTCTATCGCGTCATTAAGAATGCGTTCGGCATGACGAATAGGCTCTGCAACTGGTGTTTCAACTCGTGGAATACCCTTGAATCGCTCAACGTCTTTAATCGCAACTTCCGCTGCAAAAACACACGCGACGGCTTTATTCAGTTGCTCGGCAGTAATACGATCTTCAATACCATTTGCGCCTTGTTTTTCAACATGGACGTTATAACCAAGCTTTTTCCCTGCTTTTTCAAGGTATTCCGCAGCCATATACGTGTGTGCAATGCCTGCTGGGCACGCGGTTACACATACAATTGTCGGTGAATTTGTATCTAAGTTGTATGATTCAATTTCTTTTTCTTTATGCCCATCAAACAGAGCAAAAATCTCTTCTGCTGTGCTCGCATTTAATACGGCTTCACGAACGTCATCATCCACTAAGGTTGTGGTTAATTCTGTTAGTAAATGCATGTGAGTAGAACCCGCTTCTGCATTAGGAATCGCAATTAAGAAAATAAGGTTTACGTCTTCGTCCTCATCTTCATCAACGCCTTTCCATTTTAGATCTCGCGTTAAAGTTGCGACAGCAAATGCCGCTTCTTTTACGGCATCAGTTTTGCCATGAGGTACTGCTAGCCCTTCACCCAACGCGGTTGGGCCTTCTGCTTCACGAGCAAATACAGCCTCTAAATATTCATCTTTATTATGTAACTTGCCTTGTTGTTCTAATTGGTCAGCAAGTGCATAAATCGCTTCTTCTCTGCTATTAAATGTAGTTTGCAGATTAATGAGCGACTTATTTGTAAGAGTAGTCAGTTTCATAACCTTTGTCCCATGTCACGAATGAGTGTTTGTATTTGGTAACGAAGACAATAATACCTTTTTAATACAACTTATCTGTGACAACTATCACAATCACCACAACTTGTATTAAAAAGGTATTACTTACACATTAAATACAAATTGGCATTAACACTTGTCTTATTACCTTTTATTCGTATGATACAAGTTAGTCTAGACAATTTTTACAGTAAAATTACGAGGTTTTAATGGCAAGGCTCCCAATGTATCGTCAAATTGCTGATGCTATCCGAGAGAAGATAAGCCAAGGTGAATATAAAGTCGGTGAAGCACTTCCAAGTGAAGCACAATTACGAGAACTGTTTTCTGTTAGCCGAGTGACCATCCGTCAAGCATTAAAACTATTAATAGAAAATGATGAACTCGAAAGTGTGCAAGGCAGTGGCACTTACGTAAAAGAGAACAAAGTAAATTACGATATTTACCAACAATCGAGCTTTCAAGAAAAGTGGGCACATTTAGATGTGGCGACTCACAGCGATGTATTGGCGTTTGAGATCCAAAAAGCATCACTCGTAATGGCAGAGCATTTAGATATTGCAGAGAATGAACACATGTTTTACGTAAAGCGTGTGCGTTATATTGATAACAATCCGATTGCTGTCGAAGAAACGTGGTTACCTGTTGCTCTCTTCCCGGATCTGTCTTACCAAGTCATGCAACAGTCTAAATACGATTTTATTGAAAACACGAAAGGGTTAACGATTGATCGCAGTGAGCAAGAACTAGTGCCAATTCTGCCAAGTAAAGATATTGCCGATTATCTGAATACGGAAGAAGGCGTGCCTATTATTGAAAAACGCAGCCGAGGCTATTTAAAGGGTGACATCGTTTTTGAATACAGCCGTAACTTTATCTCGCCAAGAGATTACAAATTTACCTTAGTTGCAAAACGTCACTGATAAAAAGGACAGTTATGAATATCCCTAATGTTGGTTTTAATCACAACAAAAGCAATAATGCTGAATTAGAGATCATCGAACTGTCTTCTTTGTATGAAAGAACTTCCCTTTCTCATGATCCGGAAGCTCCGCACCGCGTGTCTTTTTTCATGTTCCTTTATATTGAGGAAGGTGAAGGTATTCACATGGTGGATTTTCAAGAATACCCTTTCCGTGCCGGCTCGATGATATTTGTGCAACGTGAGCAAGTTCATGCGTTTGATTTGTCATCAAAACCAAAAGGCAAAGTGTTGCTATTTACCCAAGCCTTTCTTGATAACGTCCATACCAATATGCGTTTGCCAAATTACACCCCAACGCACCTTAATCAACAACACACTCCATTGCTTTGTCTAGACGCAGTAAACAATAAGCGCAGCCAAACGTTAATTAATGAGATAACCACCGAGATCAAATTAGACAATTCAGACCCCTTGCTTATTATGTATTTATTCTCTGCATTGGCTCTGTTGCTGCACCGCTTACGCCCTGAAATGCGTCACGATAAATTATCGACAGAACAAAGCCTCAAACTCGCTCGCTTCTTTACCCTAATGCAAAAACACTTTGAGCACATCCGTGATGCCAATTGGTACGCAAACCAAATTAACACTACGTATAAAACGTTAAACCAAGTGTGCAAAGTCGCCACTGGGTTAACCGCGAAACAGATGATAGATGCCTTTACTCTAATTGAAATGAAACGACGTTTAATAGTAACTAGCGCCCCTTCTCAACAAATCGCCTATGATTTTGGCTTTGAGGACGCCAGTAACTTTATAAAATACTTTAAAAAACAAACCACCCTCACCCCTAGTCAATTTCAAAAGAAATACACCACACCTAAGTTGTAAGTTTATCGGGTTCGATATTCACCATTTTTAAGCCCATATCCACTCTGCACAGCCCGTTGGAATGTCTCTATTATTGTTCTCAAGCCAACAGAGGATAACAAAATGAAGAACATGACAACTAAAATCAAACACACTGTATTAGCAACAAGTATTTTAAGCCTAGCCGCATGTGCAAACACAGACACGCCAGAACAATTAACCAATAAAGACAAAGCGGTTGCGGTGATTTCAAGCATTGAAACGGGTAATCCAGAGGCCATTAACTACATTAATCCAAACAAATACATTCAGCATAACCTTGCGGTTGGAGATGGTTTAACAGGTTTTGGGGAAGTATTACAGCAATTACCAAAAGGGAGCGCCAAAGCCAATGTCGTGCGTGCTCTGCAAGATGGGGATTACGTAATAACTCAAACTGAATACAATTTCTTTGGACCAAAAGTGGGCTTTGATGTGTTCCGCTTTGAAGAGGGAAAAATTGTCGAACATTGGGATAACTTACAAGAGTTAATGCCTAAAAACGCCAGTGGACGCACGCAATTAGATGGCACAACTACCATAACGGATTTGGATAAAACAGAAGAAAACAAAGCGATTGTGGCTGATTTCGTAAACACCATTTTAATGAATGGCGACATGGCGAAAATTAACCAATTTATTGAAAATGAAGACGACGCTTATTTACAGCACAACCCTAATATTGCTGATGGCCTGAGTGGCTTAGGCAAGGCGTTAGGTGAATTGGCAAAAGCAAATATGCCAATGTCATACAGCCAAAATCATAAAGTTCTTGGTGAGGGTAACTTTGTGCTCTCCATCAGTGAAGGGACATTCATGAACAAACACGTGGCTTTTTATGACTTATTCCGCCTAGATAACGGCAAGATCGTAGAACATTGGGACACGGTTGAAGCCATTCCTGAAAAAACAGAATGGAAAAACACTAACGGAAAATTTGGATTTTAATCAAGATAGCTAGCCAATAAAAAGCCTCAATTTAAAGGATGAAAGAGCCTCTCTTTCATCCTTTTTTATGATTAAAGTTGACCAATAGCAGCACTCAATAGTTAATTAAATCTAAACGCTTGTTTTTAATTATTAAATTTAATTAAACCAATAAAACAGATAACCTCTTTTTACTGATTACTTAAGAGGACGTGTTATGTGCGATTTAAATGAAGATTTTGAAGACTTAGAAATCAACTTCACCCCATCAGAAATTAGAATGCTCGGCTGGGATGACAAAGAATGGATCATCGAAAGTATTACTTTTATAGCATCAATCTGCATGATTATTTATTTCTTTCTTTTCTGAATTTAACCATCAAATTCAATATTTTAAATATTAAAACATTCCCCTAATAGAATCATTATATGTTCTTTGAACAATTGAATTTGATGTTATTCAACTTAAATATTGACGATTTTCCATTTAATAAATAACCAACTAACTCACTGCAATGACTTCATTTCCTCTTTATGCCCAACAATGTGACTCTTTTCACGCTTTCTATACACCTCGTTAATTTCTAAGAATTTTTCCTAGTCATTCTAAGACCCTCTCTCATGCAAGCCTCCTCTCCACTCTCTACTATTTCAACCAATTCAATAAATAAAGAACGCATTGAGGATTAACTCCTCATGCATACCCTCATACATTATAAGAGAGTTCACAATGTTAAAGTTCCTAGAACAGGTTAGAAAACCGACACTAGATCTTCCGGTAGAAGTCAGAAGAAAGATGTGGTTTAAACCTTTCCTACAATCTTACTTGGTCGTGTTTATTGGTTATCTAACCATGTATCTGATTCGTAAAAACTTCAATGTCGCACAAAACGACATGATTTCAACTTACGGATTGTCGATGACAGAACTTGGCTTAATTGGCCTTGGATTTTCAATCACTTACGGCATTGGTAAAACGGTTGTTTCCTATTATGCCGATGGTAAAAACACCAAACAATTCTTGCCTTTCATGCTTATTCTTTCTGGCTTAGCGATGCTAGGATTCAGTTTCAGCATGGGTGGCGGCAGTGCCAGTTTATTCATGATGGTTGCCTTTTATGCTTTGAGTGGTTTCTTCCAGAGTACAGGTGGCCCATCAAGTTATTCCACGATCACTAAATGGACGCCACGTAATAAACGCGGTTCATATTTAGGCCTGTGGAACATGTCCCATAATGTCGGTGGTGCTGGTGCTGCTGGTGTCGCTCTATTTGGTGCTAACTACTTTTTTAATGGCAGCGTTGTTGGTATGTTCGTTTTTCCTTCTATTATCGCGATCATCGTTGGTTTTATTGGGATGCGCTTTGGTAATGATTCTCCAGAAGCTTACGGTTTAGGTACGGTAGAAGAGCTTTTTGACGAAGAAATCAGTGAAGAAGATACCATCGCTGAAGAAAACCACATGACGAAAAAAGAGATCTTTGTTGAGTACGTACTTAAAAACAAAGTGATCTGGTTACTCTGCTTCGCTAACATTTTCTTATACATTGTTCGTATCGGTATCGATCAATGGTCAACCGTGTACGCATACCAAGAACTTGGCCTATCAAAAGAAACCGCTATCACAGGCTTCACTTTGTTTGAAGTTGGAGCACTTGTTGGCACGCTAATGTGGGGCTATTTATCCGATCTCGCTAATGGCCGCCGTGCTTTGGTGGCTTGTGTCTCTCTTGGTTTTATCATTGTATCGCTTGAGTTCTATCAAAATGCAACCAGTGAGTTCATGTACCTTGGGTCACTCTTTATACTTGGTTTCTTAGTGTTTGGTCCTCAACTATTGATTGGTGTTGCTGCTGTTGGTTTTGTTCCGAAAAAAGCGATCAGTGTTGCTGATGGCGTAAAAGGCACTTTTGCTTACCTAATTGGTGACAGCTTTGCAAAACTAGGTCTTGGTATGATTGCCGATGGCACGCCTATCTTCGGCTTAACTGGCTGGGAAGGTACTTTCGCCGCATTAGATACCTCCGCCGCGATTTGTATTGTCTTACTTCTTTTCGTCGCTATAGCTGAAGAGAAAAAGATCCGCCACGCCAAAAAACTGCACTTAGCTGCACAACAAGCGTAATCAATTTTCGCGCGCTTAACTTACGTAAAGCGCACGAGATCATACAAATCATCCGATCAATTAAGTATCATTATTCTGTCTTAATATTGATTCTCTTATCGCTCCTATCACTGGAGTTTATTCCGTTTCTCACTCTACACTCTGGTTAATATCATGATTAATGTTGCACTTGTTGATGACCATGTCATTGTCCGTTCTGGTTTCGCCCAATTACTCAGCCTAGAATCTGATATCTCTGTGGTAGGTGAATTCAGCTCTGCAGCAGAAGCTCGCCGCGGGCTTCCGAGTTGTCATCCAGATGTCGTTATCCTAGATATTTCAATGCAAGATGAAAGTGGTTTAAGCCTGCTCGAAGATATTCCCTCTGGCATCGCCAGTATTATGCTTAGTGTGCACGACTCTCCCGCTATGGTTGAAAAGTCTTTAGAACTGGGCGCAAAAGGCTATTTAAGTAAACGTTGCAGTCCTGATGAACTGATCCAAGCCGTTCGAACAGGAGCAAACGGGGGGTGTTACCTTACTCCTGATATTGCAATAAAACTCGCCACACCAGTAAAAAGGAACACATCACTCAGCCAGCTAACTCGTCGAGAAAACGAAGTGTGTCAATTACTAGCTAATGGACTAGATGTTAAGTCTATCGCAACAAAATTGGGGCTAAGCCATAAAACCGTCCATGTTCACCGTGCCAATGCAATGGATAAATTGAGCGTTAAAAACAACGTTGAGTTAGCCAAACTGTTCTCTCAAGACGCTTACTAATGCGAACTTATTTAGCCACTTCTGTTTGTGGCATTTTTATGGCTGGTTGTTCATGGTTTTGTTTATGGGTCATTGCCTACTATTTCATTAATGACCCAGAACTCGCTATTTTACTGTTTCCTTTTTCTTTACGATTAGGGATAGCACTGCACACACGGGCAAAATACTGGCCTGCTATTTATATTGCAGAATGGGGGCTGACGATTGCTCTCGCTCTCTTACTTAATGAGCCTCAGTGGCTAACCGTTCTCATTGCCAGCACATTAAGTATTCCAATAACTCTATTAGCTAAACGCTATTACTACGGTGATCAGAATCGCCATCTATTGGTCATGACAAGCGTCATCATCATCATGGCTTTTATTAATCTTTCTGCCGTTGGTTTCCATGTCTCTTCGATTTATATGGTGTGGCTCGTCAGTATCACTGGCGGTTTAATGTTGGTTCCTATGTGTTATTTAGTCTGGAATTACCTTTTCCAAAACAAATGGGCACCACTCAGTTCTTACTTAATAAATACCGTTGTTGAATTTAAAATTCGTCATATTTCGCTGTATAGCCTGTTATTTATTGCCAGTATTGTTATACAGACGAGCTTGCCTGAAGAGTTAAGACGCTTTGCTCCTTTTTGTATGGCGATCCCTATTATATTGCTTGCTGTTCGTTACGGTTGGCAAGGTGCATTATTAGCCACACTCTTCAATAGCGTCGCATTAATAGCAGCCCATAGTGGCGTATCTAAATTAGAAATTACCGACTTACTATTATCTCTTTCTGCACAAACCATTACAGGTATATTGCTTGGTTTAGCGGTGCAAAAACAGAAAGATTTAAACCATAAATTACGCAGTGAGCTCTCTCGTAATCAAAACCTATCTCGTCAATTAATTACTGCTGAAGAATCGGTTCGTCGTGATATTGCTCGTGAATTACATGATGAGATTGGCCAGAATATTACCGCAATACGAACTCAGGCAAACATCATAAAACGTATTGATGCCGCCGAGATGAGTGTTCGTTGTGCTGATACGATAGAAACACTTTCCTTAAATGTATATGACACCACTAAACGATTATTAACGAAACTAAGACCAAAGATGTTGGATGATCTCGATCTCAAAGAGTCCGTAGAACAACTGATCCGAGAAATGGAATTTTCTGATCATGGCGTTGATATAAACTTAAATTGGCAAGGTGATTACCTGTGTTTAAGTGACACACTCAAAGTCACCATTTTTCGTTTATGTCAGGAATCATTAAACAACGCTTATAAATATGCAGAGGCCAGTGAGATCCACATTACGTTGATATTAGATAGCCAAGTGACCCTCTTAATTTCTGATAATGGCATTGGTTTTAAAGCACAAGATTTAATGAACGGAATGGGGGTTCGCGGTATGCAAGAACGGGTTCAAGCTCTTGGAGGAAAGATGGTAATTAACTCAAACACCCCGCTTTCTGGTACTAAAATCAGCATTGCATTACCTAAAGTGTGAGTATAAATATGTTTGGATTTTTACGCTCGACGACTTCAAATTCCACGCCATTGAGTGAGGAAAAGATTAATCAAAGCTATCGTTACTGGCGCTTGCATATCATGCTAGGAATGTACGTAGGTTATGCCGGATTTTACTTTACTCGTAAAACCTTCAACTATGCCGCCCCAGCGATGATCACCGATTTGGGCTTAGATAAAGGGGACATAGGCTTAATTGGCACCCTTTTCTATATCACTTATGGTCTATCAAAATTTATCTCTGGCACGATTTCGGATCGCTCAAACCCTCGCTATTTTATGGGCATTGGCCTGATAGCGACGGGGATTATTAATATCGCGTTTGGTTTTTCTAGCTCTTTAATGGCCTTTATCTCTCTTTGGATGTTGAACGCATGGTTTCAAGGGTGGGGATGGCCTTCATGTTCCAAACTTCTAACGACGTGGTACTCACGATCAGAGCGAGGGTTTCGCTGGGCAACATGGAACACCGCACATAATATTGGTGGTGCGCTTATCCCAATTTTGGTTGGTTATCTTACTTTGCATTATAGCTGGCGTGCTGGCTTTATTTGGCCCGGAGTCATAGGCATTGTTATTGGTTTAATCGTTTGTTGGCGTTTACGTGATAAGCCAACAACCATGGGATTACCTAGCGTAGGACAATGGCGAAATGACCCTTTAGAATTAGCGCAAGAGAACCATGGGCAAGGGTTAAGCTACCGAGAGATATTAAAAACCTATGTATTTAGCAATAAGTATATTTGGTTACTCGCTTTTAGTTATGTGTTGGTTTATATCGTGAGAACCGCTGTTAATGATTGGGGAAATTTATATCTAACTGAAGAGCATAACTACAGTTTAATCAATGCTAACGCTGCGTTATCCCTATTTGAAATTGGTGGATTTATTGGATCGCTCGTTGCCGGTTGGGGGTCTGATAAGTTGTTTGCAGGCAACCGTGGACCAATGAATATCTTGTTTGCGATTGGGATTTTCTTATCGGTGTCTGCATTGTGGCTGATGCCTTTGACTAACTTTGTTTTTCAAGCCGCCGGGCTTTTCTGTATAGGATTTTTTGTCTTTGGCCCTCAAATGTTAATTGGTATGGCAGCAGCAGAATGCTCGCACAAAGATTCCGCAGGAGCAGCGACTGGTTTTGTTGGTCTCTTCGCTTATATGGGGGCGGCATTATCTGGTTATCCATTGGCTCTCATTTTAGAAACCTATGGCTGGACAGGCTTCTTCGTTACTATTTCGACGTGCGCTGCTGTAATAGGGCTTCTTCTTTTACCTTTCTTACAAGCTCAATCACCCCAGAAAACAATGGATACAAAACCTCGTTTATAAACACTCCATCACAATTACACCAACTTGAGTATATAGTTACAGACTTGCGATTTACTCAAGTTGGACAATAAGAATGACATAAGACATTACGCTCTTAATTCTACATCACATCAGCAATGTGACTCTTTTCACGCTTTTTATATCTCCACCCCATTTCTAAGAATTTTTCCTAACAATTCTAAGACCCTATCTCATGTGTAGGCTCTTTGTCTTCTCTAGTATTTCAGCTAACCCAATACCACTGAAATCACTTTCTTCCGAACCAATTCGAAGAGTCAACTACGGAAAAATTCATGTCATCAAACCATTTATCACTTCAGTCCTTCTTCCTAATGGAAAACAAAATTCAAAACTATGCATGGGGAAGTTCCTCTTCTATTCATGAGCTATTTGGTTTTGAAAATGAATCACAACAACCACAAGCTGAAGTATGGATGGGAACTCACCCTAAAGGTTGTTCAATGGTGATCTTTGATCAACATCCAATGCCTTTATCAGAGCTAATCAATTCCAATAAATCGGCTTATTTATCTTCTGATATTGCCCAAAAATTTGATGACCTACCTTTTTTATTTAAAATTCTAGCGGCAGATAAAGCGTTATCAATTCAGGTGCATCCAAATAAGAGCCAAGCAGAGAAGGGATTTGAACAAGAAGAACAAGCAGGGATCCCGCTCACGGCCGATCACCGAAACTATAAAGATGCGAATCATAAACCAGAATTGATTTACGCACTCACTGACTACCAAGCGATGAATGGGTTTCGTACATACGATGAGATCATGGGATTCTTTGCTGCCTTGCGTATTTTTGAGTTAACAGACCTAGTGGAGGATTTTAGTCACACACTTACCCCACAAGGATTAAAGACATTTTTCAGCGGTTTATTAACCCTAAGTGAGCAGAGAAAACACAACGTATTAGATCAACTACTGACCTACGCCAAAGCTCATCAAAATCAAACTGAATTTGCCTTAATCATAGAATTAAGCCATCAATACCCTAATGATGTTGGGCTCTTATCTCCACTGCTTCTTAATGTAATCACGTTACAATCAGGCGAGGCCATGTATTTAAGTGCTAATACACCACACGCTTACATAAAAGGAACGGGGTTAGAGATAATGGCAAATTCCGACAATGTATTACGAGCAGGACTAACACCAAAACACATTGATGTGAATGAACTTGTCGAATGTACTCACTTTCACCCCATTGCCTTTGATGAACTGATTTTGTCACCGAAAAAAGAAGGGGTCTGCGATAACTACGGCATTCCAGTGAATGACTTTAATTTCAGCATTATCCATTCGCCAAAAGAGACCAACGTTGAGAACCACGGTGCTGAAATATTAATGGCAATAGACAGTGATTTAGAATTACGCAGTCCGAATGGGGAAACAATGGTATTGGCTAAGGGGCAATCTGTTTTTATCCCAGCTTATATTAGTAATTGCATATTAAGCAGTAATGGTCGTATAGCCAGAGCTTTTAATTGAGAATTACGTAAAACAAAACCATAAAAAACCGCTAGAAGGTATCTAGCGGCTTATGATTTAATTCACTTTATATCAACTATTTCGCTTTCACTGTTGGTAAAATACGGTAACCATCGACTCGAACTTTATCGCTTGGTTGGTAATGGCGAATACCTAAGTTAAATACACCCGAATCGTTCGCGGTTTCAATATTATTTGGGGCATCTGCACCACAACCAAAGCTGACGGTGTAAGTCCCATCTTTATTTACTGTTGCGGTATTAGAGCTTACGTTCGCTACATCGTTAAACATAAAGCCTGACTTGTCATAAACCGTGATAGACCAAAACGCTTTGTTTTTAGGATCTTCAAACGTTGCTTGATAACACGTATCCGCAGGGTAGTTACCTGATACTTCATAGATATTATCTATCATTTGAGCACCGCCCCAACCAATAGCCGCACCTACTTCGTACTTTTCTTGAGTAAATAAGGTATTCGATTCATCATCAATATCAGTAAACATGCCTATTAACGCATCACTGCCATCACGCTCGTTAATCATTGGCATTTTTGCTTTTAGCGCATCTTCAACTTGTTTAAAAGACGCTTGATTCACGCTCTCAGAGGTAAATGGTTCAGCACTTTTCGCATTAATTTGCATTTGATCTTGGTACATTTCCGCTTCTTTTTCAGTAAACGTTGCATCAAGGCGGATCACTAAATAAAGGTGCTTACCAGTATGCGTTGATAACTCAAACGTACCCGCCCCGTAATACATAGGTTGAATGCGGTGATCTTCAGTAATTGGCTGAACAGACATATATTTACCTGCAGGTAGCTCTGGCATGGTCACTGTTGCCCCTTTTGATACGTCGACCACGGCCATTGAATAATAGGTATCACGATTCATTCGAACTACTGGCTGCTCATCGGTTGGCGTAAGCTCACGCTTATGCAAAAACTTATTTATGCCAACCAAATCTTGGTTTTTAAGCATTTGGTGAGATGTTTCATACGCTGGGTACATCTCTGCGGTTACGACTGCGCCATCGTTAGCAAAAAATTCATTTAAGCTCTCTGCTGATTGAGCAGCAGATACGCCAGTCGCCGTAACCATTGCACTCAGTAAAACACTTTTAGTTATTAGGGGAAATTTCATTTAATCGTTCCTAAGCGGTTATTCAATTCTGTTGGATTGATTAAAGAATAGACTCTAAATGGCATTTATAGAAATCATAAGATCACATAACTGATATGCTATTATGTAATATCATTGTTTGTTATTAATACAATTAAGGGGACGTATGAAAACACTGGAACAAGAACTTTCTCGAATTGATCTCAACCTACTCGTTTCTCTTAGTGTATTAATCAAAGAAAAAAATGTGTCACGAGCGGCAGAAAAACTCTATCTTTCCCAGCCAGCAATGAGTCGAATTTTAGGCCGCCTTAGAGACCTATTTGATGATCCTCTTTTTTATCGTGAATCAAATGGCTTACAACCTACCGCTAAAACACTAGAGTTAGAGTCGCAACTTGATGAGATTTTATTTTCGCTTGATGGCTTAGTAAACAGCACCACTTTTTCCGCTGAGTTATGTGAAAAAGCCTTTCGCATATCAACACCACCACTAATGAGTAAACTGCTTACCGCACCATTAGCCAAAGCTATTTATGATATTGCCCCTAAAGTCACCCTTGAAGAATACCCATCAGCAATTGACCCTATTTTATTACTCAAAGAAGGCCATGTTGATTTCTCCATACACATCCAAGATACCGTTATCAATGATGAATACCACTCAGAAAAGATTGGTTATACCTACCCTGTCATTTATGGCGCTTTAAACCACCCTTTATTGCAAAGAGAAAGCATCACCATTGATGATTGTCTTGAATATTCTTTTGTGGATTTATCACTCGATATTCGATCAACAGGGGAATACCTTAATCCACTCGATGCAGAGCTGATAAAGCAAGGTAAAAAGAGAAGCGTCGCCCTAAGATCAGGACAACTATCAACATTAATCGAATCCATTAAAGACACAAACAGGCTTATCATTGGCGGGCATTTACTAGAACAAGACTCAACATTAGGGGATAAATTTACCGTGATAAAAGCCTTTAATAGTGAGCCTTACATGGTAAACATTAACTTAATTGAGCACCGAAGAACGCTTACTAGTCCATCTCATTGTTGGTTAAAATCCATTATTATCGAATCGATTAGATCTACTTTCTCTAACCAAAAATAATCAACCCTTCGATAAGATCGTACTGATGTATCATGCTAATTAAATCGGCGTCGAAACTCTGTCGGCGTCATATTTTTTAGCTCTTTAAATTGGCGATTGAAGTTAGATATATTTTTGAAACCCGTTTTCTCAGCCACTAAAGTAACCGGTAAGTTAGTGCTTGCTAACAGTTCACACGATTTTCCTATTCGATATTGTTTTAAATGATCTGAAAAACTCATCCCATAATGCTTCTCGAACATTCGATATGCCGAGCTTTCACTCATGTGCAGATTTTTACACAAATCAGATATTTTTATTCCCTCGCCATAGTAGTTTTCAATATAACGAGACGCTCGCTCAATTCGTTGATGCAGTTCAGAGTCTTCTGTTACCTGTTTAATTCGATAAGGTGTAGCGGATAATTTTTTTGCGGCAATATCATCCGAAAGACTGATCAGCACTTCTATTATTTTTATCGCTTGATAGTGGCGTTCTAAGTGTTTCGCGTCATTTAATAGCTCGGCCACTTTACGTGTAATATCCGTACTAAAAGAAAGCCCATACGCGGAATTATCCAGTAAACGCTTAATGTTTCTGGCTTCCGGTAATACGACTTGCAGGCGCTCAACCCAATGATGAGCAAACCACACAATAACCGTGTGATGATTATCATGCCTTTCTGGTTTTACACTTCTTCCGGCCACCATGTGCGGTAACCCCGGGCCATAAAGCAATAGAGTATTGTGATTGATTTCCCCTATCGCATCTCCCGCAAAATAACTGCCTTGAAATGCCTCTTCAGGATCAAGATACAGCACCAATTCATACTCAGAGTGATAATGCCAAGAGCAAGTAAATTCATCCTCTTTCGCACTGCAATAAAACTCATTAAATAACCAATCAAAGCTGGGTTGGTTTTGTATGTGTTCTTTAAATGGTTTCATTACTAATCTCACTATTTTGTAGAGTTTCAGGCTAGCGCGATAAGCCTTATCTGTCAAAGGCGGGCTATAAAATGAATGAATAGTATCAGAGGTAGCTTGAATAACATCAATCGCCCCCTCAACATTAAGTAGACTAGCCGTAAATTAAATCACCTAACCAAAAACAAGTTTCGTATGTTGGAGTTTCACTATGTATAAAGATAGAACCTCATTGCTGTTCATTTTTACCGCCTTTGTCACCGGGCTTTGTGGTGCCTTTTTTTATCCACTATCAAGTCTGTTTATTGTTGAAGAACTTGGCGCATCACCAATGATGCTAAGTCTGTATATGACGCTTGCGGTAAGTAGTTCGGTCGTTGTTTCTCACTTTATTGCTAAACGCTCAGACAGCCATTGGAATCGAAAAACTATTCTAATTGTGTCATTACTTAGTTACCTAATTTTGGTCTCTAGTTTTACCGTAGTACGTGATTATTGGTTGGCTATCACGGTTGCTGTTGTATTTGGTAGCGTAAGTGGTGCTTCTTTTGGGCAGTTGTTTGCGTTAGGTCGAGAATATGGCGATAGATACGTCGCTAACAGCACCAGTTTTTTAGCAACGATGAGAGCAGGCCTTGCGATTGCATGGGTCTTTGGCCCTCCAGCTGCTTTTATGCTTAAAGCACAATTTGGATTCAGTGCAGCCTTTGCAGTTTCGGCCATTACCGTCGCCGCCGCCGTATTAGTGATTGCGAAATTCATTCCCGATAATGTCGTAACAAAAGAAGAAAGAGCTACCGTGGTTGAACATAAACCTCTTGGTCGAATGGTTCTCTTATATTGTCTTATCATCGTGTGTGCGTTTTCTGCTAATAACCTATACATCACCAGTATGCCTCTGTATCTTTCACAAGAATTAAAAGTGAATGTCAGTTGGCTAGGATTGATGTTTGGAATGGCTGCCGCCTGTGAAATTCCCGTCATGCTTGCTGCGGGGAAAATGGCCGAGAAAATGGGCACCATTCGAGTGATGATATTAGGTGTCATCTCTGGTGCACTGTTCTTTCTTGTTATGCTTTCACAAACGAGCTTTACCTCTATGCTTATTGCTCAAGTATTAAATGGCTTTTTCATTGGTGTCTGTGCAACGTTAGGTATGGTGGCATTGCAAGATATGATGAAAGATCGATTAGGCACCGCATCTACCCTGTTCTCAAACATGCTGAATATCAGTGTGTTGGTATCAAGCGTAGCGGTTGGTATCGTGGGTGAATTATATAATTACTACAGCGCATTGTATTTGTGCTTTGTAGGTGCGGTAATTGCCGCGGTGTTATTGGTGGTGTTTGAGATGCTAGAGAAGAAACAAAGAGTAGTGCCTGAGGGGGGATGTAGAGTTAAACGAGTTTAGAACGAGGGGTAATAACTGATTTGTTATTACCCCAAAATAGCGAATCAAATAAGGTCATTATTTTCTTGATTCACTTTGTTCAGAAATAGAAACAGGCTGTTTACCAAATACATTGATTAGCGCACCCGTAATAATCAAACCACCACCAAGATACGTCCACATTGATGGCATTTCATTAAATACCCAAACACCTAATAACGCAGAAAACACAACCTGAACATAAGAATAGGCAGATGCTTTACCCGCCGCTTGGGTTTGCATGGCTTTGGTCAATCCATATTGTCCAATTTGCGTAAAAATACCGATTAAAATCAGGATCATGGTAAGGAATAAACTTGGCCATACAAAATCATTCCAAATCAGCACACTTGAGATAGGTAACGCTACTAATGGGAAATAAAATATGATCACTGAGCTGTCTTCTGTTTGACTTAATTTTCTCACAATCACATAAGCTATCGAGCTTCCCAACGCACCACATAACGCAAGTATCACGCTAAAAACAGGTAATTCATTCGAGCTTCCACTGCTCATGCCTGGTTGAACCATAACAAACAAGCCAACAAGACAAAAAGCAATGCATATCATGGTTGATTTTTGAATATATTCTTTCAAAAACAATACGCCAAGTAATGCCGTAAATATAGGGTGAACATATTGCAATATCGTCGCTTCCGCCAAAGGTAAGGTTGTCACCGCATAGTAAACACACATAAGCGCAACTGTGCCTACCGAACCACGAGCAAGAAGTAAGGGTTTATTGTGCCCCCATATCGAAATTCCTTTCCGTTTCACATCTAAATAACTAATGGTCAAAGAAACAAGAGCCCTCGCTGCAACAATTTCAAATACTGGAATGCCATCATTACTCACATATTTTACGCACGCCGACATAAGCGCAAATCCAAGAGCAGAAAGAAACATAAATCTAACCCCTACCGGGATCAGTGAAAAAGAAAACGTAGGCATAAGAACAACAATCAAATTTAGGAGGTAGTGAATGATAACGCAATTTACTCATCGCACCCAAAGCTCTTGTTCAATCAAATAGACATCGACGCTATGTTCTCAGAGACGCTAGATACTCGGAACCATCAATAAAATAGGGCATACTTAACTCATCATACAAAAAGAATATAACAGTAAGAGCAAACATGAATTCAATTACTCTCAGTAATCCTTTTACCCTTTCTAAAGGCCAAGTCATTAAGAATCGTCTGTTCAAATCGGCGATGAGTGAGCAACTTGGCGATAAGCAACACAACCCTACTTCTGACTTAGCGACCCTATATCAGCGTTGGGCCAACGGTGGTATTGGTTTATCTATTACTGGCAACGTAATGGTAGATAGAAGCGCACTTGGCGAGCCTAAAAATGTAGTTTTGGATGAGAAAAGTAACTTAGCATTATTTAGTGAATGGGCAAATGCAGGCAAACAAAACGACTCACAAATATGGATGCAGCTTAACCATCCCGGTAAACAAATTCCTAAATTCTTATGCGCTGATCCTGTGGCCCCATCTGCACTATCATTAGGCCGTGGATTAGAAAAAAGCTTTAATACTCCGCGAGCACTGAACGATAGCGAGATCCATGACATTATTAATAAATTTGCCCTCAGTGCAAAATTGTCAAAACAAGCGGGCTTTAGCGGCGTACAAATTCATGGGGCTCATGGTTATCTTGTCAGTCAATTTTTATCCGCAAGACACAACCAACGCGATGACAAATGGGGTGGTTCGTTAGAAAACCGCCTTCGCTTTGTACTGGAAGTATATCGTGCCATTCGTAAAGAAGTTGGCGATGATTTCCCAGTTGGAATTAAACTTAATAGTGCTGATTTTATGAAAGGCGGCTTCACTGAAGAAGAGTCGATGCAAGTTGTGCAAACTCTGAGTGATAACGGTATCGATTTGATCGAAATCTCAGGCGGAACTTATGAGAGTCCATCAATGATGGGAGATAAAGATAAACAAGCGCCAGTAAAAGAAAGCACCATTAAACGTGAAGCTTATTTTATGGATTACATGGAAAAAGTGAGAAAGCTAGTGAGCACACCGTTAGTCGTTACTGGTGGATTTCGTTCTGCACAAGCGATGAATGAAGCATTAAACACCTCAACAACCGATTTTATTGGCATTGCACGAACCATGGCAGTTGATCCTGATTTTCCTAATAAACTCATTGAAAACCCAAACCATGGAATGCCGCTAACCGTACCGACGACAGGCAAACCTGCGCTTGATAAAATAGGAATGGTTGGATTGGTGTGGTACGAACACCAAATGTGGCGCATTGCCGCAGGGAAAAATGCCGATCCTAAATTAAGCGCGCTTGGTGTGGTGTTTAAAACGATCTTAAGTGCAGGCTGGCACGCGTTTAAAAAGCGCAGAGCGTAGGTTGTAAAGCACATGAAATAACAGAACTTTGATTCATTGAATTTATACAAACAGTAGCGAATACAACAGAATCCAAATAATCCAGAAGTGGGGGGGATCATCTTCTAGAGAATATTCATCCTCACCAACAGTGCTTCTAGATATACAACGGTCGGTGATAATCTCACTCGTTATTGCCCCATTTCGAGTTAAAGCAATTGCTCAATGGCAGATCGTGCTGCTGAAATCATAAAACTTTCCCTCATGACTGGTAGCTAAAGAACCGTACTTAAATACTCCCAGAACTGCGCAGAAAAAGGTCTTCGTATCCAAACTCCAACCGTGAATGAATATAAGTGATGTTGTCACTCTCAATAGCACGATATGCCATTTGTTCTGCTTCATTTGATATAGCAAAACCAACCTTAGATACTGCGTTATTATCTAAAGCATTCACACCATTTACTGAATGAAGGACAACAATATAACTGTCAAAATAAAACGAATAATAATTTCTCTTTATTTATTATTCGTCAAAGAAAGCAGAGTGGTAAGCCACTTCTCCAGTTGGAATCTTATGAGCTAGCGATAGAGCAAGGAAATACTCTGATGGAACCCCTGGCAGTATAAGATTTGATTGTGGCTCAAATCCAAATCGGCCATAATATTTTGGCTCACCCAGTAACACCACCCCCTCAACACCTTGCGCTTTAAGTTGTGATAAACCTTCACGAATAAGTGTACCACCGATACCTTCACCTTGACGCTCAGGGATCACGGATACAGGGCCTATGCCATACCAAAAAGAGTCTTCTCCATTTACACAAATCGGTGAAAAAGCAATATGACCAATGATGCCAGTGTCATCTTCAGCAACTAGAGATAGTGTTAATGCTTTAGCGTCACGTAACCTATTGATGATCAGGTGTTCTGTTGGCTTAGCTTCTGGTTCATGATGTGGATGATTCTTAAACGCTCGATAAGTAAGTGATTCAATTTCAGTAATGTCTGAATTAGTTTCTGCTCTAATTTTCATATTTTAACCTTTGTTTTTTAGTACAAATACTTGGTAACCATATTGACCTAAGTATTGAGCATGTATCTGTAGTTCTTTGCGTAAGTCAGTGAGTGCATTGGAAATGAAGTCCTCATCTTCAACCTGAGTGATCTTTTGTTGCAACGGTTCTAGGTAGTTGCGCCATGACTGCTCACTCTGTGTAAAGCTATCGATAACCTCATAACCTGCTTTCACCATTTCTTTAATCCGTTGCTCACTCGTCGTCATTTCTGGATAGTTTTGTTGCCAAAATTCTACGGCTTCGGCATCTGGATTATCAGTTAACCAAACCAAATCACTAAGAATTAAGTAGCCATCGCTTTTTAGAAATGACTTCCACTCTTTTAGTGCTTGTTTGACTCCCATAATATAGGCACTGCCTTCTGCCCAAAGCACATCAAATTCCCCCTTAGAAAATGGTATGGCCATCATGCTGGCACAAGTTGTTGTTATTCGATGTTCAAGAACGTTTTCTTTAATTTTCTTTTTAAGGCAGCTTAAACCATACTCATCATTATCGAGTGCTGTTAAATTAAAAGTTGAGTTTTTAGCCAAAAAAGTTGTTGTGACTCCTTTACCACAGCCAATCTCAAGTACATCGCCAGATCTAATTGGTATCGATCTTAGTGCTTTAAGAGAGTCGCCATCATCACCGGGTCCCAGTAAGTCTAGCCCTAGGAAAATAGCTTCAAAATCAGCCATGTATTGTTCATGTTTATTCATATCTTTGGACAACCATTTTAGTCTCAGTGCCTGTTTTTCACTAAAGCCCTGTTTCATTAACCATTCTAGGTGTGCTGACGGAGCTTCTTTTTCTATTGACTGGTGCCAGTCCTTCATAGAGTTCATTCCAAGCATTGAGGAAAGAAGCTCTCTTGCTTTTTGTTTTTGAGCGATGTCTTCATTCAATACATTAAGTCTATGAAGTAGCAGCTCTCTGTCGATTTGAGCCTTCAAGCATGCTTGACACTCTTTTAAGGTTAGTCCGCCAGCTTGTAGTTGCTGTAATAGTTTTACACGTTGAACATCTTTGTCGGTATAGCAGCGATACCCATTGCTCTGCCGTATGGCAGAAATCAATTTGAGTTTTTCGTAATAAAGCAAAGTCGAACGGCTCAATCCAACTTTTTGTGCCAATTCAGAAATACGATACATGGATTCCCCTCTCATTTATGAGTGAACTATAAACTATGAAGCTTTAGACAGGTCAATATTTATTTTGGCAGAAATTTGAAAATAATCTTGGTAGTCAGAATGATTTCGAATAACGTGCAGGCTCACTACGCCTACTTAAATCTGCATGAATGTTGGGTTTGAGAAGGCTGTTGTCAATATATCCTGAGCTTAAATTTAGATTATAGTGTTGTGATTTTGTGGTTTTTTTAACGATTATTTAGATGAACACCTAAGGGTGTAAGACACAAATTGTTTAATGAAAAATTGAAAATTATATTTTCGGCCTCCGGCCCTTATGCTATAAAGGTTTCCTAACCTTTCAATCTAACCTTAAGTTACGTGTGTTTGCCCGAAAACACGCATAATCTTGCTATACAACACTCAAAGAGAGTTACCCATGACTAATTTTCAATATTACTTTCAACAACTGCCTTGTTTTAACTGTAAAAAAACCAAAGTAAACACGGATCTTGGCTGGTTAACGGCGGCGATGAAAGAGGATGTCGTAGCACAAGCGGCTGCAATTATCGCGCAAGAAGGCATTGAATCAGAGCTTTCAGTAAACGTGACTTGCACTAAAGACGAAGCTCGTGATTACTTATTGCTGAATTTTTATGGTTATTCAGAAGAACAACTAGCGGATCAAGTAAAAGCCGAAGATGAAAAAGAAGTAGCGGATGAAATAGCAGAGCTATTGGCAGAAGGTAACGATACCGCAATCTTTGAGCACGAAATCGCACTACAAAGCTGTACTGAGTGTAACATTGATTAAGCGTTAAATTAGGCGTTAGCAGAGGAGAATTTGCTAACGTCTTTTCGTGTCTTCCATTTTTAGTTCTACCCAATTCAAATATTAATCGTACGTAAATGGCCATGACCCGCGTCATACGTCTCTTTTAAATGCTGTTGTAACAGTAAGAAACTTTGCTCTCTGAACCAACGATGAGCAGAGTCATTCTGGTATTTACTGTGCCAAAGTAAATAATAACTATGCAGTGGAAGCTCAAACGGCAACGGTTGAATTGTGATTGGTAATTTATCGGAAAATTGACCCGCGATATGCAGCGGTGCCGTCACAAGCGCATCTGTTTGGCATACAAGTTCTATGGCAGAAGTAAATGATGGAGTCTTTGCGAGCACTTTTCTTTTTTTCTTATGCTGCTGAAATAACTCACCAACGTACTGCTTCATTTCTCGTAATCCATGAACTAATACATGCTTTGATTCAAAGTAAGCCTGTTGGCTCAATGGCTGATTGGCTAAGGGATGTGAATTAGACATGATGATCACGTACTCATCATCGATCAGTTTCTTTCCATAAATGTTTTCTGGAAAATGATCCAACGTGGAGGCCACTAACTCAATTTTACTCTCTGAGAGCGCTTGAATGTGTTGCTCTTGCCAAAGTTGACCGTATAAGGATGCATTAGGTGCGTGAGCCACTATTTCTTTGCATATAACGGGAACAATGGATTCAGAAAGAAAGGCGGTGTAAGCCAGTGTAAACTCTCGGGTGCATTCTTTAGGAGAGAAAACCTCTACGTCATATAAGTCATCAAGGGTAGCCAATATTGATGGCAGTTTTTTCAGCAATGTCTCACCTTTTTCACTCACGACAAACTGGTTTCCCTCCCGAATCAAAATAGGATCATTAAAGGCGGATCTTATTTGAGTTAAGGTTCTGCTCATTGCTGATTGCGTGACGTTTAATCGCCTCGCAGATTCAGTCAAACTTCGAGTCTGTAGCAATGTGTATAACGGGCGTAGCAGTTTGTAGTTATTCATACCTCATCCTTGAGTTCTTATTTACAGCTGTTTTAGCATCCAAACATCACATGCACCATGAAGCGTGTCTTCAAGTGGTTGCGGTAAATGTTCAAAGCCTAGTTTTTCGTACAATCGCACTGCCGCGACCATATTGGAAAGCGTATCAAGGTAGCATTGAGTAAACCCTTGTTCTTTACCAAACGCTAGACACGCGATAGCAAGTTGCTTTCCAAGACCGAGCCCTCTGCTCTCTTCAAGCAAGAACAGCTTTTTCAATTCACAGGTATTCTCATCATTACCAAAGGGGGCAAGGCCACAGCCACCGACGACTTTTCCATCCAATAACGCGACCAAATAATGACTGCGGTTTTCTTTAGTATAAGACAAACTCATTGCATCCACTTCGGCATCCGATGGACCAAAGCCCTCACCGACGGCTCCGTATTCTTCGCCTACGCATTTAATAACACGGCTTAACTCTTTGTTATGCTCTGCTGACACTTCTACTATTTTAAGGCTCATAATTGCTCTCTTAGGATCGATAACTCATATCGAAAATGTGGCTAACTCAACAAGTGTATCTCTATATTTTATTGATATTGTATTCACCATTATTTAAAGCTGATTACTTGTGCTTGGTTTGTGTTAACAACGCTTGCTGAGGAACCATTTGCTGCTTACTGAGCTCTTCCGCTTTCAACTCTAAATAACGTTCTCTCTCATTATAACGCTTGGTAGAGTCTGTATTTCTCAGCGGTTCTTTCATTTCATTTTGTCGTTGATTTAATATCCGCTCTTGCACATCCATTTTAAGCTGCATGCTTGGAACCGCTGCAACCGTGGTCGATAGCATTAACGCCGTTAATAAAAAATAGGTTCGTACAGCCATAACATTCACCTTTGTATCACTCATTTTGTTTCGATGAATTAACTATAAGGTGACACAGCAATGATTAAAAATCACATTAACTCATGCAAGTCATGATTTAAAGTCAAACCCATTATTTACGTCTTACCACCCTATCAATTGGCAAAATTCGGGATGTTCAACTCCAAAAATCGTAGAACACTCTCCGATAGTTGACTTTACAACAGCAATAAATAACGTGGTTTAATGGGATTGTTTTAGTGTGGATACACGGTATAAAATAAATAGATAACGAGGATGTGAGTTATCGTTGAGGCATTAAAAAATAAAAAGTGACATCACTAAGATGTCACTTTATGAAGATAATTAAAATTTATAGTAGCAAAGTTTACGACTTATCTTCTTTCACTGTCCAATAGATGACAACGTCTTGCTTGCCCCATTGTCTTGCTTTTTCAACATCGTTGCCCATGTAAATATCAATTTTCTTTTTCCAGCGCTTATTCATTTTATCCAGAACAAGGTATGTACCTTCAAACCCTTCGATTCTCACTTCTTGATTATGAGTAAGCCCCATATCAATAAGATCTCTCGACACTGCAATTGACTTCATTCCTGGCTTAAGCGTATCACCCCAAGCAGCAAGGTTTGGCGTCGAATCGGTTTCTCCAACACTTGAAGTATATGCACTGGCCGTCACTTTGAGTGACTGTTCACCACCTCCGCAGCCAAATAGTGACGTCATACTAAGTGCAGCAAGAAGATAAAAACGAACTTTCATAATAGTTTATTCCTTTAATTGATGAATAGATTGTCTGTGTTACTTTACCCGTATTCTTAAAAATTTACTTTACACATAAAGGAGTTCAATATCCTTTTTTAGAGTAAGTATCAAGGTTAAGAAAACTTAAGACCATAATTATTCTCTGTTTTTCAGTCACATAGTTAATATTTTAAATATCAAACCAAATTACTTCTTACCCCCATACAGCTTTGCAAAGTTCGGAATATTTTGTTCCCACACCGGTGAATCCTCTCCAATAATTGACTTTAAAACATCAATAAATAGCTTGGTTTTAATGGGTGCATCTCGATGTGGGTACACGGCATAAAAAGTGCCAAAGTCCTCAAGATTCAAATGCGTCATGATCGGTATAAGCTTACCTTCAATGATTTCATCCTCAATCATTTGTGCGGTAACAACTGCTAGCGTATTTCCTGCCAGTGCGCTTTTTACTACCATTTCAACATCATTGACTTTGTAAGCGGTATTTAGATGAAACTGCTGCTCAATATCGTTCTCATCAAGATAATTGAATTTATTAATGAATAATCCAGGCGCGGCATAAATCGTCGCTGGCAGTGATTCTAATTTTTCAATTGTCTCTATCTGACCGTGTTCCTGAATGAAATCTGGAGAGGCGACAATTAATAAACGACTTCGGGCAATCTTACGAGAAATTAAACTCGAGTTCTTTGGCTTACCAATACGAAAGCCAATATCAAAGCCCTCTTGCACGATATCAACGACTCTATCTTCTAATCTCAGCTCGCATTTCACATCAGGGTACTGTTTCTGAAAAACAGAAATTGCATCTTGAACGTACTGACGACCAAACATCATTGAGCTAGTGATCTTTAATATCCCTCTTGGCTCTGAATGGTAGTTTTGCGCCAAGCGATGCGTGTTATTCAACAATTCACGTAATTGCGTCGCTTGGTTCACCATCTCATTGCCTGCCGCCGTTAACGACAACGAACGAGTGGTGCGATTAAGTAACCGAACCCCTAGTTCCTCTTCTAAACGACTTATCTGTTTTGAGATAACAGAGCGATCTAGGTTCTTTTGCTCGGCAACATTAGTAAAAGAGCCAAGCTCTGTCACTTCAAGCAATAACAGTAAACGATTAGAAAAATCCATATGAGCCTCATGAGAATAGATAAATATACATTGGTGCAATATTAGCATCAATATTATGCTATTAACGGTATTTTTCTCATCTAATAGATTGTTTATAGTTATCTCACTAACGGAGAGGACGCCCTTTCAACGTTACTATATTTGACTAGCCGATAGGCGATTTAGAGGAAGTACATTATGAAAACATTATCAATCACTAACCAAAATGGCATCGCAACCGTTGCTATCAACAACCCACCAGTGAATGTGTTGACCATTAATCTAATCAACGAAATTAATGAGTTTGTGCTTTCTTTAAAAGACGACCGAGATACGAAAGTGGTTGTATTTAAATCACTGCATGAAACGTTCTTTTTAGCGCACCTTGATCTTAATGTGATTAACGGCACTCAAGGTGGTCAAGCGGCATCTATTGAGTTCAACCACATGATCATGAATATCAAGGCGATGAAACAAGTGTCTGTTGCCTTAGTTGATGGCGTAGCTCGTGGGGGCGGTAATGAGTTTGTTATGGCGTGTGATCTTGCTTATGCCACTGAGAATGCTGCATTTGCTCAACCAGAAGTTCACGTAAATATTCCAACTGGTGGTCAGGGTGCGGTGCAATTTGCAAGAAGAATGGGTAAAAACAAAGCATTACAAGCTCTGCTATTGGGTAACGATTTCACTGCACAACAAGCTGAAAACTTAAACATCATTACTCAATTTGTACCTAAAGCAGAAATGGAGGCATTTTTAGCCATGACGCTTGGGGTAATTAGTAGCTTAGACATTCGTAATATCGTGATGTACAAAGAAATCATCAGCACGTCAATTAAAGACGAAGACGCAGGTGCAGAGCTAGAATTACGCTACTTCTTAGAGCGTGCTAAAGAGCAAAAAACAGCGAGCATTATCTCTGCGTTTCTAAAACACGGTGGTCAAACTGAGCGTGAAGCAAAAGACATTCAAGGGATTTTTGTTGATACGGCGGCTGAACTGTCTGAATAAAGTTACGTTATGCCCATAGTAGCCGTCGTATTGACGGCTACTTTTGATGATACAGCCAAGACAATGTTAAAGAAGACATTTACCCGTGTTTTTATATCGGGAATGAACTACTCTCTTTAAGTATAAAGTCAAATATACAAAGAGGATAACGATGGATTTAAACCTGCTTAAAACATTTGATGCAGTGATGAAATCAAAAAGTGTTAATGCAGCCGCGGAAGCACTAAACGTGACGCCCCCAGCGGTAAGTCACGCGTTAAATCGCTTACGAGAGCAATACCAAGATACCCTTTTTATCCGTCAAGGCAGAGGAATTACCCCCACTAGCTTTGCCTTAGAACTGCATAGTGAAATTCAAGGTCCTCTTAATCTTCTCATCAACGGTTCAAAATCTCGTTTAGAGTTTGAACCAAAAAATAGTCAGCGTACCTTTCGTATCTCTAGTCATAAAGATATTGATTTACTGATGGTGCCAACGTTAGTCAAATATAAAGAACAACATGCCCCGAATATAACCATCGATGCCGATATAGAACATTTAAATGAACAGGATAGACAAAATGCTCTCCGTAACAGAAGCGTTGATGTTATCTTAGCGACCGTACCACTGACCGATCATGGTTATATTAATCACGTTTTATTTGAACAAGAGCTAGTCGTAACAGCAAGCAAAAACCATCCAAGAGTAAAAGACATTCTAACGATGGAAGACTTCATGAATGAAAGCCATCTTATGTGGAAAACACAGCGATTAAATACGAATACGCTTGATTCTTTAGTTATTGAAAATAATCTTCCAGAAAGAAAAGTGGCTTATAGAACAGGCTCAACAACGACAGCACTTATGTTAGCGTCAGAAACGGACTGGTTATGTGTCACCAGTCGATGGCATGCAATTAAAGTTGCAGAGAGTTTTGGTTTGAATATATTTCCTGTTCCTTTTGAAACAAATAAAATCCCCGTTTATATGACATGGCATCAAACTCAAAAAAACGATACTGGTCACCAGTGGCTGCGAGAAGCCATCATTAACTCTGTTCCTAAAAAACCATAGTACTTAGTTATTATTCATCATTACTGCCTATAAAAAAGGCGACACTATGATTGTAGTCTCGCCTTTAATATTAGATCGATTGGTTATTTATCCCTCAAATACCCAATTCTCCCAACTTTGCATTCTAAGTATGACTTTACGTACAAGACTGAACATTTCCCATTTTGGTGAATACACCGCGACATGAGCATCAGTTCCCGAAGGGATTGGCATTCCATCCATCAAAGATGGGTTGTCTAGCTCTAACTTGACTAAAATCCGACCACCTTGGCTAATGTTTTCAGGAGCCAGCATAACTCCTGATGGAGCAATTGCACCTTGCGCTATAATATTATTTATTTGAACAACATGCGCTTTATAGGCGTGTCCGGGGATCGTATTAAAGGTAACTTCGGCAGGATAACCTTTCTTAATATATCGAGCAGGAGACTGCTTAAATGCTGCAAATAACTGTTTGTCCTCTTTGTGAACAAAGACAAGATTACCTTGAAAAGGAACAATTCTACTTTTCATTCCGGGTCTTAAAGCGACTTGCGTAACATAACCATCAGTAGGAGCAACCACCGTTGTGTGCTCCAAATTAAATTTAGCCAAATCAAGTTGCGTTAAGTATTTATTTTTATTCGCTTTTTGTTGTAATAATTGAGATTTAATATCATCGATACTTTCTTGAGAAGAAAATCCTTTCGTTCCTAATTTTTTATATCTAGCAAACTCGGCTTGGTAAAAATCAATCGCTGAATCTGTACGTTTGATATCACTTTGAACTCTATTCACTTTATCTTGAAAAGGGGTTTTATCTATTTGATATAAAGGATCTCCGGCTTTTAGTTCTTGATTACCCTGAACAAATACTTTGGTTACTAAGCCCTCAACTTGCGAGGTAATTGGCGTCGTCACACTATAAAGTCTCGCCATACGGGATACAGGTTGATACATCGCCATGTATAAAAATATCCAACCAACAAGGAACAGGCCAATGACAGAAGCCGTTGTAATCGTCCATTTATTTCTCGGAAGATTACAAACTTTAAATATGATGATACATAAAGCGATGTAACTTAATATGATGATTGTTTCCATCTTTTTACCCCTTACTATTCTTTTCTAATTCGTCAAGGCGGGCAACTAAAGATGAATAATCTTCTGATGACACACTTTTTCTCTCACCTAACCACTCTTTTTTCTCACCGTTATACATCGTTGCCCAAATCCACAAAAACGGCCACAGAACATGAAGAAAAAACAAACTAACCCAACCCGCTACATGTATTGCGTCAGCATGAGGGTGATCTCGCTTAAGAGCCATCTCATAAGGGATATCATGCACAATAATTAAGCCGTAAATAAGTATTAATAAAACAGCAAAAAGTATCCCTAACGAGGCGTAGTCTAAAAATAGGTTCATATCATTCCTCTAGAATTGTTTATTGATTACCTTCATTGAGGTCTTTGATTTACTTATGTCGTAATTCAGGTTTAAATATTAGCGACTACGGCGATGGGTAACTATTGATTAAGCTTTAAATGTGGATTTAGCTCTGTTTAATTCTCAATCTTTATTATTCATGGCTACCAAGAAAAATTTAATAATAAAGATCGGGCAATCCATTCAAGTCCTATTAATAAAGCTTATAATTTGCTATATGACGGTTTAATGATGCGTTGATGCAATGGCAAGAGCACGCCAATTGAAGATATCGCTTCTTGAATCCTTAATTTATCAACAACAGAATAAGATTAATCATAATTTAAGGAATCATCGTGCGTAAATTCATTATGTATTTAACTGCGCTCAGTTTACTGTTGCTTGCTCTTGTCGGGTGCTCAGCGTTCTCCAATAGCCCCAAACCTTTGCATTTATCTGAACAGTATTACAATTATCTTCAGCCCTCATTTGATCAGTACTTAGCCGAAACCAAAGATTGGCTCTCTGAACATCGCGCTTTTATCTCTGATGATCATGAAAAAGAATTAACAATGAACATGCCTTTTGAGCGTGGTAATACAAAATCGAAAAAAGCAATTCTACTGGTGCATGGATTAGGAGATTCTCCATACAGCTTTAGTGATCTTGCGACTACATTTGCTAAGCAAGGGTTTTATGTGCAAGTTCTTTTGCTTCCGGGGCATGGAAGTAAACCAGAAGATATGCACTTAACGACATATCAAGACTGGCAAAATATTGTTGACCATTACGCTAATCTACTTAAAAAAGACTATCAAGAAGTGTGGCTAAGTGGGTTTTCAACTGGCGCTAATTTAACGGCGATTCATACATTAAATAATGGAGGGATTGATGGTCTTGTCTTTGTCTCTCCCGGTTTTGAATCACTAAATCCTACATTAGAAAAACTAAGTTCAGTCGTTTCTGTATTTTGGGATGGTATATCAAAAAAAGAAAATAATTTTGCACGATACAGCTCTATATCCATGCACGGTATGGCTCAATACTCCGACAGTGCCGTTGCATTTAGAAATACGATCGCCAATAAAGAAATTACCGTACCTACCTTAATTGCCATTAGTGAAGCAGATAGTATTATTAATTCACAAGCAACCACGGGATTTTTCGCAGATAAGTTTGTAAACCCTAACAGTCAATTGATTTGGTATGGCGATCAACAAAGCCTACTAATAAAGCAACGAACTCAAGCCTACCCGATGACGTTAGATACGTTACACATCAGCACCGCATCACATATGAGCCCATTATTTTCGCCCAACAATAGTTATTATGGGAAAAAAGCAGAAAAGCTGATCTGTACAAATAGTTTAGACGACGAACAAACCCAATCCTGCAAGCAAGGAGAAAATGTGTGGTTCTCTGCATGGGGTTATCAAGAAGAAGGAAAGGCTTATGCTCGACTCACATGGAACCCATATTTTGACAATTTAGAGAATGAAATCAATAGATTGGTGCAGATAAATTAAGGTGTAATTGCATAGGATAATTACCCTGAATTACAAAAAAAAGATCTTATCTATTTTTCATAAAAAAGGGCAACATTCGCCCTTTTTATTTTGGATAATTAAACAGTATTCGTAATTAAAGACTAATTCTGAGCTTCAGGCTTCATTGATGCTCCCGCTTTTTCTTCTGCCTCTAACGCTTCTCCACGAGCGATTAACCTTTGAATCACTTTAGATAATCCTAACGTCAATACCGCCATAAACGCCGCCACTTGCGCTAGCATATAAAAATAACTGGTATATACCGTCTCCACCACTTCTGGGGTAAATACGATGTCTTTAGGTAAAGCGATTTTTGTTGCTATCACAGCCGCTAATATTCCACTTAATGAGATAGCCACAGCACGTAATCCAATCGAGAAGGCTGCAAGATAACGCGGTACCATTTCAAAAATGAATCCAGCGCCTAATGCACCAACGATAAGCTCTGCACCTGATTGGAAAAAGTGAACAAATAAAATCCAGTCTGCTGAGATTTTTCCATTTTCTCCCATTGTGCCCGCAGAAAATCCCAACAAAGCAAATGCAATAGTGGTTAACATAAATGCGCCGGCAATTTTAGTTGGAATCGTTGGTGAGTAGCCTTTGCGATCTAACCATGCGTACAGTTGGATCATTGGCCCACCAAGCACAAAACACCATAGCGGATTAAATGCCATGTTCGATTCAGGGTGAATAGGAATAAAGCCAAGTAAGGTGTCATCCATTAAATTAATCGCATACATGTTCATTGAGGTAAACATTTGACCATAAAAGAAATAGAACACGATTAAGATACAAACGGTAATAAGCACTGCCACCATTTTATATTGAAATGCACGGGTCGCTTTTGTTATCTCATAAATGAAGTAACCAATAGCGCCAAAACCTAATGCATAAAGAATGTATTTACCCGTATCAAGATTTGAGAATATCCAAAATATTAAGCCAAGCATTGCTGCTGAACCCGAAAAAAATAACACCCATGTTTTTACTGATAATGGTGCTTTATCTAAATCATTACCGACACTTGCAAGCTCTTTACGATACTTATAAAAGAGAACCAAGTTGAGCGCCATTAATATTGCAGATACAAAGAAAACACCTTGGTATGCGAGATAAGTGATTAAAAAAGGAAAAAGGTATTTAGCAGAAAAAGAACCAAGATTATTAATTGAATAGTTAACCGTAAGACCTTGTTGAAAGGATTCACGGTTAGTTTCAGAATAGGAGTTACCAAACAGCACCGTTGGACAAGTAGCAGATAAACCACGAGCAAAACCAATTAATGCAATAGCTAAAATACTCATTGGAATATTAAGTTGGCTTGCCCCAATACCGAGTAATAAGAACCCCACTAAATAAACCGCATAACCAATATAAACGGCACGAAACGCACCTATAAATTTATCCGCTAGAAAACCACCAACAGCTGAAAATACAGGACCAACCGCACCAAAGGCGCCCATCATCATAATGGTATCGGCTTCACTGTAATTAAGATCATTGAGGAAGAATTTGGTTAAAAGAACAAAAGCACCATAGAAAGCGGCACCCCATAAAAATTGTCTAAAAATTAGAACCTTAGCTATCGTGGGAAATCGTGCATTATTGTCTTGCATACTGCTACTCCAGAATCATAATGACATTATTAACACTTACTTTTTGCAAGTGTATTTTGTCTTTATATCATCTGCGTGTTCCTCTATTTGATACACAAATCTCAAATTTAACCGTCAAATCTTACGTTATTTATATAATGCGATCTAAACCCTAAATTGACCTACTTTTAACTGACATTAATATTAAATGTAGGGTTATATTTATAAAAATTATAAATTTGCGGTTTTATACGCTAGTGATAGTTAATTATCTTATCAAGGGTTCTACTTTTTAATTACGCCATTATATAGTGATAAACTTACTGCTATTACTCATATATCAGGTGCCAATTACAGTTTAACGAGAGAGTAAATTCAATTATTTTGGATTGTTGTAAAAAACATATCCCAAAAAATAACCCCACTTAAAAAAGCGGGGTTTTTAATTACTATCAACCAATCTTTACTGACTGATTGCATTCAATATAGCTTATTGTGGATTAAGACCTAATTTTTCTAACACTAACTTAAAGTTAGCTTGGCGTTCTTTAATATTATGAACATCACCAGTCGAACAAGTCGCGTCAGGACAACCACGGTTTACAATACCAGAAACATCATCAATAAATTGAGTCCCTTTCAAGCCACTATCAACATATTTTTTAATTTCATTGTAGTAGTTCCAATCGGCGTATTGCCCCCCCTCATCTGAATAAGCTTGTACTGAGGTTACCCAGTAAAACAAGCCTGCAATCCATTTAATTTCTTTATTCTCTTCAGAACTACAAATCAACCCTGGATTCGAACATAGATCAAGATCTGCATATAATGGGTTTGTCGGTGGCGCTTCAACCGTTATGCCATCAATAGTTTTGCCAATCGTCTCAGGATCCACGTGTGAACGTCCTAAATAATGGTTCAACGTACCGAAGTTCTGACGACCAGTGGTTTGAATAACACCTCGGCCCCACCAACCACAACCCTCCACACTTTCTTGGCTACTGCCGTCCCATAGGAAAGTACCCGCTTTTTGACCAACGTAAATTTTACATTCGTCACGCTCCCATACTTGTTTAGAGGTATCGACTTTATCAGGCACAACGTTACAGTGACCACTGTTTGTCCAACGACCAACGCTACCATTAACAAGAAGGCCACGCTCTTCTAATACTGCATCAGGAGCAGCAAAAACTGGAGCTGGAGCGCCGTACCATTTAGCGTGTGTTAAAGCACTGACTTCCATCTTGTTATCACGAGGACAAGAATAAGCAAAGTCTAAACCTGAAACCGGATTAACACCGTAATCTGCGTATTTTTGTCCAAGCTGACCACAACTCGCAGACATCGGATAGTCTGTTGGAGCACCATATTTCACTTCAGACCAGTTATTTTCGTCACAAGCATTGTAGCGAATAGTCTCTTGCATACTTTGAGCTAAGAAAGCAGCGATCGCGACTTTTGCATAAATGATGTTGATAGCATCATCCACTTCATCACTCAGTAGCCAGAACTTATTGCCTGCAACACCGATATTGTGCATTGCATTTAGACCATCAAGGAAGTCTGGCCATTTATACACGGTCGATGGAACCCACTGGGATTGCGGTGTTTCATATAAGAACACTTCGTTATTCATCACATCGGTAACATTCGTTAACTCGCTGTTCAATGCTTCAATACGTGTTAATGAGCCTTTTTCTAACTCTGCTCCAACATAATATAGAGGCACTTTCGCACCTTGGTAACGTTCAATTTTAGTCGTTAAATCAGCGCTATCTTTGTCAAACAAAATAGCAAAAATATTACTGTACGCCGCTTTACGAATTTGTTGATCATGAGTGAGGTCACCCATGAAATAGGTAGCGGCTTGCGCTGTTGGAATATTTGCCAACATAGCTGGAGTCTTCATGTAATCGGTGACTTGTTTCACATACTCAAGTGCACTGTGCCATTGAGCATTTGACAATGCCGTTGTTGCGCTTGATTTAGTGAAAACAACAAAATCAGCTTTAGTTGCTGTTGTTACTTTATAAAGCTCTAATTTATCAAGTAAATCTGCGGTGTAGTTAGAGGCTGCATTCCACACAGATTGTCTGCCTGAATGCGTATCGTAAGCAAAATCACCAATACTTAAAGACCATCCAAAACTCGCTTCTGGCGCAACCGTTGATATGATGAGATTATGAGCTTGAGCCCAACCCTTCAGGTCATTGCTAAGTGCATTTACTTGAGTTATATCGATTTTACTACCCGTAATATCAACCGCGTTTGTTAGCGCTTCCTTAACCGCAATATTATCTATAAATTGGCCTTTATCTTGTATCGCTTTATCAAGCACATCACTACTGATAATAATTGATGAAGAACCTGCTTGTTCTAACATTTCAATGATAGATACAAACGCATTAGTTAGTTTATTTACATCAGCTAACTCTGTACTGCTACTTGTTTCAATCGTTAACGTCATCGGTGCCATTGACGATGGACTAGTAACAACAAATGTATTTGGCCAACCAGTGACTTCTAGACGAATAGGATCCATCGGATTTGGTAACGAAAGAACCGGAGCTGTACCTGGATCTGAGCCATCACAATTTAGATGAAGTGCCCATGAACTATCACTACCTGGTGTCGTTTGTGTCCAGTAAACCGCAGAATAAGCGATACTGTTATGAACCATAATGTCACCGCTTGTTGCATGATCACCACGTGTCCAGTCTGGATAAATATTGAAGCCCTCGCATAATCCACCTAAAGCAAAAGGAACAACGCTAGAGGTCTGATTTTCATCAGAAGCATATACATAACCACTAAGCATCACGCTCAATATTGCAGCTGTTATTTTATTTATTTTTTTCATAATTTAATTCTTTCCATGTTCACACATTTCAATAGATCAAACATCTGATCCTCAGTGATGATTGACCGTTGCACTCCGTGCAATTTTCTTCAAATCATTATTAATGTATGTAACATAGCGAATCATGCATCACAATATACCTTTGATTTATTTAGTAAAATATGATTATTACCTCTAATAAAAAGTAGGTAATAAGAGAATGAATGATTTATAACTGTGAGGTGAGTCCAATACAAATTCCAAATGATTTTGTGTTCTAATATCACTATAAGTTTAGAGAGGCTTTATTGCCGCACTCAAAATAACATTCCATTATCTCGCTCATAATCCACATTTATTTATCATGGTGAAAATGACTTATGCGTTATTGCCTCATTGCTTTTTATTTTAGTTATTGCAGCTTCTCAGTAAATGCGACCCCTTGGGAATCAATACAAGCGCCTAGCCAGACAGCGGTCGAATCTATTGGTAGCTATGCTAATGGGTGCCTTGAAGGTGCACTCGCTTTACCCTTAAGCGGTTCTGGTTACCAAGTCGTTCGCAGTGAACGAAAGCGATATTTTGCGCATTCCGATACCATTCGTTTTATTCAAGATCTTTCCCTCACATCAGAAAAAGAACTCAATAAGCAGCTATTAATTGCGGATATGTCATTACCACAAGGCGGTCGATTCTCTCATGGTCATTCAAGTCATCAAACAGGTCTTGATATTGATATTTGGTTTCGTTTATTGGCCCAGCCCTTAACAGAGAAAGAGCTTAATCAACCTTATTCAATTAACCTTGTCGATAAATCGACATCAAGCATTCGAGACAAATACTGGAAAACGGAGCACTTTGGTTTAATTAAAGCCGCCGCACAGGATGACAGAGTGGCGCGTATCTTTGTGAATTCGGCCATCAAAGAAAAACTGTGTGAGCAAGAGAATGGGGATACTCAATGGTTGCGTAAGGTTCGTCCTTGGTGGGGACACAGTGCACATATGCATGTACGTCTGTCTTGTTCAGACAAAGACACTAACTGCATTAATCAACCCGAGCCACCAAAAGGAGATGGCTGCGGACATGAAACACAGAGTTGGCGACTAAACCCTGTGCCACAGAAAAAAAGAGCACCCGCGCCAATTCAACCTGAACAATGTCTGGAAATGCTAAATAGCCAAGAGTAGAAATAGGAAGAAGAAGAAGAAAATTAGGTCACTTATACGCCGGTATATATGACCTATTTATTTTCAGATGTGTTTTATTCAACAGGCAATAATTCAATAAAATCTTGCGCGAGAGATTGTCGAAAAAAATCAGACATGGACGCCATAGTAAATACCGCGGCGTCTTCAAAAATGGTCGTAGACCCACTGAGTGTCCAGTAAGAACTTCCTTTGTTAGTGTTCACTTTCACTTTAAAATGCGTTGGCGTCGTAGTAACCATTTTTCAATTCCTTAAAATAAGATACAGGATCATGCTACCACTTCCATTTCACGAAACCAGACTTTCCCCTTATCAATCGCAAGATTCTTTTTATTTGTAACTGGCTTGTGCTTTGAGATAATTTTTATTGTTAATCATTGTTTATGGAAGTGAACACCGTATTACCTCTATTTTACCTAAGATATAGAGGGTAATATGGGAGTATCTATTGTTAAAAAGGCAACAATGACATTATGGATCAACTACGCGCCCTAAAATATTTCACCGCAACCGTGGAGGCAGGAAACTTCTCCGCGGCGGCTAAAAAATTTGATGTCCCAGCGTCTTCTGTCTCTCGCCGAATTGCCGACCTTGAGGCATCACTTGGGGCTCAACTTCTCAAACGAACCACACGAACCGTATCTCTGACCGAGGTGGGTTTACAGTATTACACTCAAGTGACGGATCTTATTCAGCAACTTGAACAGTGTGATCGCTCAGTGAAAGATTATCAAACCCTCCCTACTGGCACGCTTAAAATTAGTTCAATGGTGGGCTTTGGTGAGCGTATTCTTGCTCCGATATTGGATGAATTCTCATTACGCTACCCTGATATTTTATTGGACGTAGAATTAAACGATCAACTCTCTAAGCTAGACAGAGATGATGTAGACATTGCGATTCGCGGTGGCTTCGCGCCAGATGAACGGGTCGTTGCTATACACCTTATGGATAATCAATTCGTTCCTGCAGCTTCACCGTCTTATCTCGCCAAATATGGCCAGCCTAAAAGCACAAAAGATCTGCCTAATCATAAAGGGCTTTATTTTAAAACCCCTCATGGTCCAACACCGTGGTTAAGTGAAATAAACGGTGAATGGAAAAACGTATCGGCCCCAAGCTCACTCATCACAAATAATGGAAAATGGTTGGCAGAAAAAGCAGTACAAGGCGAAGGGATCCTGATGATGCCACGATGGGTATTGCAACCCTACTTTGATGTTAACGAATTAATAGAGCTTCATTTTGATGAACCATTAAGCATCACACAAAGCCAAATTCTTGGTGTGTATATGCTTTATCAAAAACTGGCTTATGCAACCCCTAAAGTCAAAGCCGCGGTCGATTTTATCACTGCCAGAATAAAAGGACAAAAATAGCGACTTTACTGCCTATTTATTAATGAATTTTCTTTTATACATCGAAAATTTGGAATAAATATCTGACTTTCAAAAAAATTAAATATCTTAATTCCACCTTTAACTTATAAGTCTCGCGAATGAAACCTATAGATTACAAAGACACTGGTTATTTAATGATAATAATAAAAAGAGAGAGTCATATGAAAAAGACACTATTAGGCATGATCATCGGATCAACGCTAGCTGCTAATGTTTACGCAACCCCCCACCCACTAGATGAGGCGAGCGTTCAGATTGTAAATAAAATGACTGAACTGGCTGTCCTTGCCAGCAACCCGAGCAATGTTACCCAAGATGGCGAACAAAAGTATCTTGAATATAAAGGTAAAAAGCTAAGAATTAATTTTGACGGCAATGTGAAATTTGGCTTAATGGATTTTGATTCGGAATTTGAAACCGTATTTGATTTCCTTCCTACTCAATGGGAAAAATATTGGTACGACGGTGGATTTGACATCTACCCAGAAACATTTGATATCGCTGAGAAATGTACATTTGGTCTTTATGCTGCAGCAAGAGGCTCTAAAGACAACGAAGGTAATTACATTTGGGAAAACACGATGTCGACCGAGATCGATACCTCAGAGTGTACTCCTGTTATTGAAAAACCAGCGGTCTTCTTTAACACCAATCAATTAGAAAATGTGTTAGTTGGTGACATCTCTGGCGGCGTATTATTTGCTCAAGCACATATCGTTCCGGCTAAAGTCGATGAGCAAGAAAAACGCATGCATTTGGTTGCTCAGCGCAAAACAAAAGTCATGTTTAAGCCAACAGAAGCCTTTGCTTCGTACGCTGAAGTCACATTAACAGCAATGGATCATAACGGAAAAACACTCGGCACCCTAGAGATGATTCGTCCTGATACATTAGCGCGTAACGTAATGGCAATCGCTGAAATTACCGACACAAACATTGATTTTAGCTATGATCCTGAAGCGGCGTTTAATGTACGTGAAGTCTCGAGTGATGCCATTTCTGCCGCACTTACAGACCATAACGTCGTCAAACTAAGCACGTGGAATGGCCACTGGATCCGAGACATTGCGCTTGAACAAAATAACCCACAACTTGATGGTAAAACGTTTGTATTTACATCAAGCGCTGGTTACAACTCAAATGTAAGTTATTACCCACAACGTTCTAAAACCATTGTAAATGGTACAACAACGGTATTTAAAAACGTGAAAGGAACATGGGTATTACAAGACGATTTACTTTTTAATGACATCGGTTACGCCGATGGTTTCTGGTCAGCCGACTTACCAAAAGAATGGCTTAATCCTGGTCTGAGCCTGTCATTCGAAAACCAAGGTAAGAAAGGGACATTAAGCCAGATAAAAGTGGGCGCACCAACTGAATTACTGATGCATACCATTGACGTAGGTATGCTTGTTGAGCCTCGTGATTCTTTCCATTTTCAAGCCGACAAAGAAGCACAACGTGAGTACTTTGAAACCGCACCAGTCAGTAAAATGATTGTGAGTGAATATGAGTCAGTACACTTTACTGAAGTGATGCTGCCTGATGGTACGTTATTAACCGATCACGATCCAAGTGATGGTGGCTGGCACTCAGGCACCATGCGTCAGCGTATTGGCAAAGAACTTATCTCTATCGGTATAAACAATGCGAACTATGGTATTCATTCAACTGCGGGGGTTGGCGAAGGAGAAAACCCTTATTTAGCGGCTCAGCTAACAGCCCATAACACCCGAGGCAATTACAATAATGGCGTGCAAATGCACGGTGGCTCTGGTGGCGCAGGCATGGTGACGCTTGATAGCTCAATTGGTAACGAACTTAGCCATGAAGTGGGTCATAACTATGGTTTAGGCCATTATCCTGGTGGGTTCAATGGGTCTATCCATAAACCTGCAAATATGAGCAACTCAACATGGGGTTGGGATTCTTCACGTGATGTGTTTATTCCAAACTTTTCACCGTCTAATAATGGCGTTCAAAGCTGTCTTGACGGCCAATGTGTTGAACCATTCAATGGCATGTTCAGCTTTGGATCCGATTCAATGGCTGGCGGCTGGGCTATGTATGGCGCGCAACGTTTTACCATGTATACCCCGTATTCAATGCATTTCATTCAACAAAACTTAGAAAGCAAAATCGTATTTGATGAAACCTCATCAACCGGTTTTAAAAAGTGGGATGAAAAAACAGAAGCCATGGTTGAATACACTCACACGATTGACGATCTTGAAACAACCTCTGTGGCACCATGGGAAGCAAATGCGACTCATATTGCAACGCTACTGATCGATTTCGATAAAGTGACACTTTCAACGTGGAACGGTCATTGGGAACGAAATATGTCGGTTCCTATGGCATCAACAGCAAATAAAGGGAAGATTTTCACTTTCAATTCAGATGCTGGTTACACCTCTAACCTAGAAATTAATGGCGAAACGGTAGTCGTTCACTACGGCAGCCGTTTCGTGTTTGTTTCAGATGGTCAAACTTGGGTACAAGATGGACAATATGAGCAAAATAAAGTTATTCGTCCTACTTCATTTGGCGTTCCTGTAACGACGTTGGTTGGTTATTATGATCCTCAAAACAAACTGGATAGCTATATCTTCCCTGCCTTACACGGGTCTTATGGTTATGTTTATCCTGATGATTCAGCGAACTTAATTGCTGGCGAGTGTGCGTTAGAAATCAACACAAGCAAAGGGGATATTTTAACCTATGCCCTTAAAAACAACCGTCGTAATGCGGACAACATGAATAAGTTCCACGTTAACGTGGCTCGCTCTGAAAAACCGGTAACGGCAGCGGTTGTGTGTGATGGTAAGGTACTGAACTCAATGGTAATCAGCACCCCAAAACGTGATCCGGTTTATACCATACAAGAAGGTAATGAAGCAGTACGTTCAGTGTCATTTTCAATTCACAATACGCCAAGGATCTTAGCGGGACGTTACGAATCTGAACAATGTGCAAACGTTGATCATAAGCATTAATGTGTAATCAACTCAGACGATAAACCTATTTTTATCGTCTCTCTATCAGTAAAAGGGGTTATGATCTTTCTCAGAGAAAGTATCTTAGCCCTTTTTTATTCATCCATTATAGTCCGACTAACATCCTTTTGTTTTACTCTCTTACTCCCGTAAAAACAACAATAATTAACGATTAATAATGAAAATAACGTAAAAATTCAGGGGTATTTCACGCGCTCTTCTAGCACGTTAAATTATTAATTTTTTCTTTATTATCAAATAGTAAATCTTACTTTTCACATCCAGAAATAAAAAATTGATACAGCTCAAAAAAACATCGGTGGATTAGGCGTAAGTTGATCTTAATTTAACGTTTTTGAGGGAATAAAAATGACCATCTCCAAAGTTTTTCTAAGAGATATTCTTGGTTTGGCTTTAGTAATTTCAACGGTTTTAGCCGCGCTCTATATCCTCTTAGATATAGTCGCTGTATTTGCTTATTTAAACCATGAAGAAAAGATCGCATCGATATTTTTCGACGAATCCTTTTATCTTCTGGTATTTTTCATCCCCCCTTACTTTATAAGTAAGTACATCAACCATCTCGACATGAAAACACCACAAAAGAATATTGGTTAAATCGGAAAGGGAATAAAGAAGCTAAAAAACAAAAAGGCTAAGATCTTTCTCATTGAAAGTATCTTAGCCTTTTTTCATACCCTATCGTTGCAATAGGATGAATAATTAATGAGTCGTACGATTTGTGCCATTACGAACGAGATCTTGTCCCGTTTGAAAAACGTCTTCGGTTACCCAACGAGAGAATAATAGTTGGTGTTTATCATCCAATACGGCAACAAAGCGACGACCGTCTTTATTATTGGTTGCCATAGCAATACCTGCAACATTCGTTAGCCCTAAACCACCACTTTCTACAGAAATTAAGAACGTTTCTAAATCTTCTAGATTAGTGATCATATCTACTTCGTTGGTCATATTTATATTCTCTTGATAAACAAAACTTACTTTTTTGGCAATGCCATTACGATAGGCGCTACTTTACCGAGGTTCCTGATAAATTGAAACTCCCTTATCTATACTCTACCTATAGATTTATCATCATTTACTGCAATCAGTGTTAATCTAAAACTCTATTGGTAAACGGAGCCACATCATGTCACAACAAAGAGCGTTCAATGCCATTCTTGGCGCACTCGTCGCTGATACTGCGTCGATGGGGTTTCATTGGTTATACGATCAAACCTTAATTAAAAAATACACCGCATCAACGCCTGAGTTTCATGCCCCCAATCAAGACGAATACGAAGGTAAAGGTTATTTTGCTCACAAAGGAAAGGCGGTAGGCTCTCCTTCTCAATATGGCGCACAATTGACTGCGATGTTGGCGTCGTTATCCCACACTCAACCGTATTCAGAAAGCCGTTATATCGCGAGTTTTCGTACGTGGTTTGATTTTGGCGGTCAATGGCAAGGGTATATAGATAAACCAACCAAAATCGCGTTATTAGCAATGCATCAAGAAGAGGTTTCAATATTTGGTGCCGATGATACACAAAACCCAGCCATCTCTAAACTGCCTGCATTAGTTGCTTATCACTATAAAGAGGATGCACTGCCTGACTATATTGAATCGGCGGTTCGTGTTACCAATAATAATGATATTGCGGTGAAATACGCACAAGCAGTCGCTATCATGATAAAAATGGCGATCAACGGCCATACCGTTAAAGAATGTATTGAAGAAGCAAAGCAGAGCTGCTCATTCATAAAAGAAGAGATAGAAAAAGCAGAACAAGATAGAAAACTCACCTCTTTGCAGGTTGCAGAAAAGGTTGGGCTACATTGTGGCTTAGATGCCTCTTTTATTGTTGTTATGCATATTCTATTAACCGCGACCTCTTATGAAGAAGCCATTCAAACGAATATTTATTGTGGTGGCGATAACTGTGGCCGTGCGATCCCACTCGGTGCTATTTTAGGGGCGTGTTTTACTGATTCGAATCAGGCAATTCCATCATCTTGGATTGAACAATCTACCTTGCCTAATTCATTGCTTGCGCGTTTTTTATCTTAGAATCACGAGAGTAAAATAAAACAGCTTCACTCTTTATGCTGAAGCTGTTATTTCACTAATTTAGACACAAAAGGAATATTACGGTGTTTATCTTGCCAAGGTAATCCATACCCTATCAACATGTCGTCATTTTCCATTTCATACGCAAAATATTGTGGATAAGGAATATCAACACGACCCGGCTTCACAAACAATGTGGCGATAGAAAGGGACTTTACACCAAACTCTTCAGCAATGTATTTCGCTACACGCTTCATTGTGCCACCAGATTCAATAGCATCGTCCACTAAAATAACGTGTTGGCCTTTGATTGGGATATTTTGATGATACACAATGCTTGAGTTGTTATTACTGTCACCCGGCGTATGCGGACAAGAGACATAATCCATCTTGATGTCCAACGTAAGCTCTCTCACCATGTCTGCAGTAAAGATAATGCCCCCTGGAACCATCGAAATAATCACCACTTCTTCACCAGAAAACTGTTTATTTAATTTGTCACTAACAATACGAATGCCCGCATTGATCTGTGCGGTACTTAAGACCAAGTCACCGATGTGTTTATTATTCATCTTATTCACTTATGTTTATCCATTGCCGTCACTCTAGCATTTTCTGATAACGCGTTGTTTGGCGGTGTTAACATATTGAGTTTACCGTCAATATCCCACGACAATTTAACAAAACTAAGTCCATGATTAAATGGGACTCAGCGAGTAGAGATTACTCGTCAGTTTTGAGGCCAGAGATTAACAAAGTATGAGTTCTCTTCGGTGACAATGACGCGTCTTTCTCTTTAGGGAAATTATTATTCCAAGTTGCCAGTGAGCACAAAGATATATACCCATGACTTTCAAGCGTTAGCTTGAAAGACTGTAAACTTGCTCTTTTGTGGTCTTGATATTCTTTCATTATTCTGATTTTTACAGCAAATAGTACGGCTAACTTACTATTGATTTCTTTGCCAACACAGGGCATTCAACTTTTTGTTATACCATAACTTGCTGTCTTTTATAAAAGCCAAGTAACCCCAATGACTCGCTGGTACTGCCATCATCTACTCTTTGGCCTGATAGATAAAAATACCATCACAAAAATAGACGCTTATTTTAATAACAAGCGTTGAGCACCATTGCCCTCTTCATGCAAAATATCATCAGGGTTTAGTAACTGACATCTATCCATACTCAAACAACCACAGCCAATACATCCGGTTAAGTTTTCTTTAAGAGACTGGATTTGTTCAATTTTTTTATCGAGATCTTTTTGCCATTTCTTTGCGACCTTTTCCCAATCACGTCTTGTTGCCGTTTCCTTCATGGGTAGGTCAGCTAACTCTTTCGTTATTTCTTCTAGCGTAAAACCAACAAGCTGAGCCACTTGAATAAGCGCAATGCGCCTTAACATTGACGGATGAAAACGGCGCTGATTTCCCGCCGTTCGGATAGAGGCAATGAGATTTTTAGTTTCATAGAATCGCAATGCAGAATCGGCAACACCACTTCGCTCTGAAAGCATGCCTATCGTAAGCAATGTTTTTTCATTTAACATTAATCACTCCATGATATTGATAAATTAAGTTGAATAAACGTAACGTTGCTCTCTTTTAGAGTGACACAAACATATCATCAATCATTTTCTCTAAAGGTGCATCGCCATTACTTGCACAAGCATAAGCTCTTAATCCCATAATTTGTACTTGAACAAAACGCGCTAATTGAGTCACATCTTTGTCTTTGCTTAACTCACCTTTCTGCTGTGCTTCTTCTAACAAAGTAATAAATTGACCTTCCATGATAACGAGCATTTTCTTTGCTTCAGCGAGCAATTCTGCGTTTTCTTCCGTTAATTCTGCAATCGTTTTTACCAGCATACACATACGACTTGGTACTGGCCCTTTATTGCCAATAATATTCAACGTGACAAACTCTTTTAAAGCAGACAAAGGCGATGTCGTATTCGCTTTGCATTCAGCAATGTGGGCAACACCCATTTCGGTGTATTTGTTTAATACTTCTTTGAATAGCCCTTCTTTACTGCCAAATGTCGCGTAAATACTGCCAGGACGCATATCAATCACGTCTTGAAGATTACGCATTGATGTGGCGTGAAAGCCTTTCTCCCAATAAAGATTGGTGGCTTTTTCAATCACATCATCTCTGTTAAATTTGGCTGATTTTGCCATAATAAGTTACTCTCAAAAAACTTGAACACTTGTTCAATAATAGCACTTTGTAGATTGAAATGCAGTTTTTGCTTAAAAACAATCTCCTCTACTCAATAACTGAATCAATTTGATCTATGCTTTGTAAACCACATCATGATCAATTAAAAACCATTCTCTAAGGAATAATAATGAATCAAATTAATCCAAAAAAACTTTTAAATAGTAAATGGACGGCCGTTAATCCGATCAAAAAAGAAAAACATTTTTTAATTACTGAAATTGAATTTGAAGACAATGAAGTAACACATTGTTTAATAGAAGCCGTAATGACAAAACGAGCAGAATCTCTGGATTGGAAAGAATTAAAAGACCAAGAAAATTGGCTTTCAGGTTGGAAATAAAAAACGCCTATGTCAAAAGAAAACATAAACGTTAATTAAGAAAAAATAGCGTAAAATTAGCCTTGTTTCTTTAAAAATAGATCGATTGACCCTTTTGGGGTTTTGGCGATTTTTTGCATTAATGAGAAATCAGGGTTTGTAATCGCATAATCGTTTTCTAGGGTATCTAACAGCACTTGCCATAATGAAGCCGTCACTTCAGCATCGGCTAACGCTCTATGGAACACACCATCATTATCGATTTGATGATAAGCCACTAACTCTCCCAACTTATGCGATGGTGCTTCTTGAGTCAGTCGTCTTGATACCAATAATGAACACGCGAACGTTCCATCATAATCTCGCTGAATCGCGTCAAGCTCTGCATCTAAAAAACGCTGATCAAACGAGGCATTATGAGCCACTAAATTACACCCTTGAATGAAGTCCGCAAACTCGTGCATGACCGTGGCACAATCATCCGCTCCCATCAGCATGGCATTGGTAATGCCGGTGTAATTCGCAATGAACGAGCTTACTCTAAAACCAGGATTCATCAATTTTTGAAAGCGATCAACAATAACGCCATTTTCTAGCTTCACCGCACCAATTTCTATGGCGCGATCGCCTTGGTTTGGAGATAAACCCGTGGTTTCGAAATCGAGAACAACAACAGTATTAGCAAGCGCGGCTGGGTTTTTAGAAGAGCTTAAAGGCACGAAATATTTCCAAGTCATATAATTAGTCGCCAATGATACCACTTCTGTTGTTTATATATAAAATGATAAGAACATGACTCTCACGTAAGGCTAATTAATAAGCACGCTATTTAAGGATCTTTTCTCTGAAGATTTAGATAGCGCCCAGCCAGAAGCATTGACATCGCTAATGTTGAAATTACCCCACGCAAGTTTTACGTAGACATACGTCAGTTATCTATCGTTCTTAATAGGCGAAAACTGGATAAAAAAGAGTTTGAATTACTAGTGTAGATTTAGCGTTTAATAAAGTACTCAAAATAAAAAAGCGCGAGCTGATATCATCAGTCTCGCGCTTTTTTTGCTAAGTAACGTTAATTAAAATTAAGCTACATGCATTCTGTTTTTATGATCTAGGTACTCGTTATAAGTACCTTGGAAGTTAACCAATTTCTTACCTGTAACGTCAATGATTTGAGTCGCTAGAGAAGAAACAAACTCACGGTCATGGCTTACAAAGATTAATGTGCCTGTGTACACTTTTAATGCTTCGTTTAGCGCTTCAATCGCTTCCATATCCATGTGGTTGGTTGGTTCGTCCATAACAAGTACATTGATTTCTAGCATCATTAACTTGCCAAACAATAGACGGTTTTTCTCACCACCAGAACAGTTTTTCGCTTGTTTATTTGTATCATCCGCTGTAAATAGTAGACGACCCAAAATACCGCGAACCATCAAGTCATCGTGTTTCACTGTACGCCACTGTGAAATCCAATCAAAGATGCTTAAATCGTTATCAAAATCAGCCGTACTGTCTTGTGGGCAGTAACCAAAGGTCGCATTTTCAGACCATTTAACGATACCTTCATTTTGCTCAAGGTCGTTAACTAAACAACGTAACAATGTCGTTTTACCCACACCATTTTCGCCGATGATAGCCAGACGAGTACCCGCTTCAAGCAGTAAGTTACCGCCTTCAAATAATACGTCTTCTTCAAAACCGTGGCCTAAATCTTTCAATTCAAGTGCTTGGCGGTGCAATTTCTTGCCTTCACCGAAGTTAATTGATGGGCTCATACGGCTTGATGATTTGACTTCATCTAACGAGATTTTGTCCATTTTCTTTGCACGAGAACTTGCTTGCTTCGCTTTAGATGCGTTCGCACCAAAACGGTTTACGAAATCTTGCAGTTCACTGATCTCTGCTGCTTTCTTCGCGTTACCAGAAAGTAGTTGCTCACGGATCAAACTAGACGCTTCAAGGAAGTATTCGTAGTTACCTGGATAAACACGAAGTTCGCCGTAATCAATGTCTGCCATATGAGTACATACAGAGTTTAGGAAGTGTCTATCATGCGAGATGATGATCATTGTACATTTACGTTGATTAAGCTCACCAGCTAGCCAGTTAATCGTATTAATGTCCAAGTTGTTGGTTGGTTCATCAAGTAGCAAGATATCTGGGTTTGCGAACAATGCTTGTGCTAGTAACACACGCAGTTTCCAACCTGGAGCAACTTGTTGCATTAAGCCATAATGAAGTTCTTCATCAATACCGGCTTGTAATAGAATGTCACCGGCACGGCTTTCTGCGCTGTAACCGTCCATTTCTGCGAATTCACTTTCAAGTTCAGCAACCTTCATGCCATCTTCTTCACTCATTTCTGGTAGTGAATAGATGCGCTCACGCTCTTGTTTGATTTCCCATAATTTCTTGTCACCCATGATCACAACATCAATTACACTGTATTTTTCAAACGCAAATTGATCTTGGCTCAACACGCCTAATTTTTGTCCTGGCGTCATTGATACGTTGCCTGAACTAGGAGTTAATTCACCACTTAGAATCTTCATGAACGTTGATTTTCCGCACCCATTCGCACCGATCAAACCGTAACGGTTGCCGTTGCCAAATTTAGCTGAAATATTTTCAAATAAAGGCTCTGCGCCAAATTGCATTGTGATGTTGTTTGATTGTATCAACGAAGTAATTCCTAGGGTTTACTGACAAGTCATTATTGGGCTAAATTAGAGGGCCACAAGATGAAGGACGAAAGTATGATGAATGAGAAAATCTAGCCGCGGATTATACAGAGATCTTGATCACATTGTCGAGAGATATGACGTTTTAATACACAATAAAAAAAGCCCCAGAATAATCTAGGGCTCTCAAAAAGCACTAATCGCGCGAATGGAATTAGAAATAGGAACTAAATTAAAATTTATAACCGACAGTAAAAGAGAATTGATCAGCAAAAACATCATGTTCTCCATCTTTTAAGTTCATAAAATCTAAACGTAAATCAGTATAAAAATGTTGGTTAAATACCGCTCTTGTACCTACACCAAAAAACAGCGTTGAATCCTTCCAATCACCAAGATCATGTCCGACAACGCTTACCTCTTCTTTGAATGTTGCAAATCCCACGACTCCATAAGGCTTAATTGATGCATTTTGCATATAGAATGTGTAACCAATATCAGCATCTAGTTTGAATGTTGTCGTATCACTGTCAAAAATAGAATCGTTACCACTTCCTTTATTAAGAGAAAGATTTACCCCTACGATATCGTTAATGTCATAGCCATAACCAAGAGTTAAACCGCTAGTTGAGTAATCACTCCCAAAGGTGATATCTTCAATACTGGTTGAGTTAAAACCAATACCAACTCGATGACCATCAAACGCATTTGCATAAAGTGTTGTAGAAGATAGAAGTGATGTTACTAGAAGTGTTTTTAGTGCTAATTTCATGATTACTCTCATCTTAATTAAATAGTAATGATTTCATCCTTGAAGTCGTATTCTTAGTCGTTGAGTAAATATTATGAGATTGAAGAGATTGAGGCTAAACACCTCTCGTTATAACGTTAATAAGTCACTCTTATCACATAAAAAACCCCAGAATAATCTAGGGCTTCTATTTATATTATAATGAGTCGTAAAGGGTTATCGCCATACTCCCCATTCGCCTGTTGTTCCCGGCTCTTCACCTTTTGTCCACCACTGAGCAACCCATGTTCCTCCTTGATGTGTCACTGTCTCTCCCGCCTGATAGGCATTATTTTTATCCCATTGATTCGTTGGTTCGACTGGTGGCTCAACAGGAGGAGTGATGTCGGCTTTAATTAGCGACAGTTGATAGCTTAGATTTGCCTTAGGAGCGAATACTCGATTCGCATAAATATTAGTGGTGTCATACATATAATGGCTCATCTCTTGATGCCAAATACCAATAAACCATGCTTTATTTTTCAACTGATTAAACTGACCCGCTAACTCTGCCGACCATGTTGCTGTGTTATTTACGGTTATCGCTAAGCTAATGTCTGTTGTCTCTGCGCCTGTTGCATCAAAAGTTCTAAATCTTACCGAGTCTCCAGATTCTACAGGACCAAATCCTTGACTAATGTAATAGCCTAAATCGGAATATTGTGGCGGTGGCTCAACAGGATCGATAGGCCCGGGAGGCGTCGTTCCAGTCCCATCAAAGGTGATATCACTGCAGTTATAAAATCCTTCGCCTGCGGCATCTTCACGTTGCCAACGAGTGTAGAGCACAGCTGAATCGACACGGTCTGCTGGGAGAGTAATTTTAATGCGGTATTTTTTATCGTCTCCAACAATAATATCTCCTGCCGTATCGACGACATCGAGATCACCCCAAGTAAGCGGAACGGTTGGATCATAATTTACGTTAGATAAATAGAATTGCCAGTAAGAAGGGTTATGAGGGGCGGTGGCATTAAAGACGAGTTCAAGTTGGTTATTCTCATCTAACGTAATGGCCGTTTTTTGCCAATGCGTTGATCCCACATTCAACCCTGATTTGGCCTTATCTCCTGCGGAACATAAATTACCATCACGAACAATGGCTTGAACATGGGCCATGTCTTTATAATTAGGAACATTGGCCGCCACTTCATTACGCTGAACAAAGGGGAATGCACCAGATTCATCAAACGCAGACTGACACGCTTGATTTGGAATGGTGTTATCCCAAAACCCACCATCAAGATAACAGGTGTTTTGCCTCGCACTTGGGTATTCAACCCAGCCATGCGCTTGTGCTCCCATTGAGGATAATGCGCCAACAAAGGCAATGGTAAGCGAATTGATTTTTATTGTATTTGTCATATTTCATCCTTGTCTATAAACAATAAAAGCGAGGCGATTAACGCCTCACTTTCGTTTATAAAATTAGCAAGGATTGATGAATTGGCGATAAAATCAGACACAAATAAACGGTTTATTCACGCATTTGTTATCTGCTTTCCATCTAATAATGAGTCAAATGAAAGCCTATTATATTCTTTCGAGTCAGTTCATTATTTATGTTTCACATTCATTTTGGATCAATACTGCATTCTTCTTACTTAGATGATCTCTGTTGCTGCTTCTTCTCTTTCTTTTCTTGTTTACGTTGTTCAATCAATTTTGCCGCGTCACCACCAACGTGAGTTTCCCCTCTTTCATTAGCCAACTGCACTTGTTTTTCACGCTCACGGAAACGAGATTTTTGCTCTTCGGTATGTTGGTCAATACATTTAGGGCAACTTACGCCTTTCTCAAAAGAGTCTGACTGCTTATCTTCGTCTGTGATCGGTAAACGGCACGCATTACACACATCATAATGACTTTTCTCTAATTGATGATTGACGGCAACTCGACCATCAAACACATAACAATCACCTTCCCATAAGCTGTTTTCTTCTGGTACTTCTTCAAGGTACTTTAGTATTCCACCTTCAAGATGGTACACCTCATCAAATCCTTGCTCTTTCATGTAAGCCGTCGATTTTTCACAACGAATACCACCAGTACAGAACATAGCTACTTTTTTATGCTTTGCTGGGTCTAAATTTTCAGTAACGTATTGAGGAAAATCGCGGAACGTCTCTGTCTTTGGGTTAACAGCGTGTTTGAATGTGCCGATATCAACTTCATAATCGTTACGAGTATCAACCAATAGCACTTCTGGATCAGAAATAAGTGCATTCCAATCGGCTGGTTTTACATACGTTCCCACCACATGAAGAGGATCGATGCCCTCTACGCCCATGGTGACGATTTCTTTTTTCAATTTCACTTTAGTACGATTAAAAGGTTGAACGTCATTGATTGATTCTTTATAAACTACATCCGCTAAACGTGAATCTTCTTTGAACCAAGCTAGCAATGTATCAATGGCTTGGCGAGAGCCAGCAACGGTGCCATTAATGCCTTCACTTGCCAGAAGTAATGTACCTCGGATCTGATTGTCTTCCATCACTTGTGTTAATGGCTGACGTATTTCGGTGTAATCTTCTAATGAAACAAATTTGTATAACGCACAAACGATATATTGAGACATGGGTAACTTTCCTTTTTTGCGAGGCTGGATCGTAAATCCAGAGCAATGAGTATTTGCCTTAGCGGCTTATAATAGTGCGGGGAGTATAGCGGAGGTCTATCGATACAAATACGGACAGTTTTTGTGGTTTTTAAGTCTCTGTATATTTAAACAAAAAAGGCAGACAACGATTATCGTCATCTGCCTTAGGCATATTTACTTATTATAATTCGCGATTAATTACGAATTATATTCACTGATATCGAAACCAAGTAGTTTACCAATACCTTCACCGTACGCTGGATCAGCTTTATAACAATGAATTACGTGACGTAGTTGAATCTCTTTTGGCACACCATTTAAGTTACGCGCTGTGTTATCAAACAAAATCGCTTGTTTCTCAGCGGTCATTAGACGGAATAGATCACCCGGTTGTGAGAAGTAATCTTCATCTTCACGGTGATCCCAATGTGCTGCTGCGCCATCTAAATTTAGTGGTGGCTCAGAGAAATCTGGTTGCTCTGCCCATTGGCCTTCGTTATTTGGTTCATAACCTAATGTACTACCAAAGTTACCATCAACACGCATTGCACCATCACGGTGGTAACTATGTACAGGGCAACGAGGGGCGTTCACTGGGATGTGCTGGTGATTAACGCCTAAACGGTAACGTTGAGCATCGCCATACGCAAATAAACGACCTTGTAGCATTTTATCAGGAGAGAAGCTGATACCCGGAACCACGTTTGCAGGGTTAAACGCTGCTTGTTCTACTTCTGCGAAATAGTTTTGTGGGTTGCGGTTTAGCTCAAATTCACCCACTTCAATTAATGGGTAATCTTTGTGTGGCCATACTTTGGTTAAATCAAATGGATTGTAAGGTACTGTTGCCGCTTCTGCTTCTGGCATGATTTGTACTTTCAATGTCCATTTAGGGAAATCTTGGTTATCAATGCTGTCTAGTAAGTCACGTTGATGACTTTCACGATCATTACCGACTAATTCGCCCGCCTCTGCATCTGATAGGTTTTTAATGCCTTGTTGAGAGACAAAGTGGAATTTCACCCAATAACGTTCATTATCGCTATTGATGAAGCTGAATGTATGGCTACCAAAACCATGCATATGACGGTATGTCGCAGGAATACCACGGTCACTCATCACGATAGTTACTTGGTGCAGGGCTTCTGGTAATGACGTCCAGAAATCCCAGTTATTTTTCGCGCTTCGCATATTTGTGCGAGGATCACGTTTTACAGCGTGATTTAAATCAGGGAATTTCAATGGATCACGTAAGAAAAACACAGGAGTATTGTTACCCGCTAAATCCCAGTTACCTTCTTCAGTATAAAACTTCAGAGAGAAACCACGGATATCACGCTCAGCATCTGCCGCACCACGTTCACCCGCAACGGTAGAGAAACGCGCAAACATGTCTGTTTTTTTGCCAATGTCTGAAAATATTTTTGCTTTTGTGTATTTGGTAATATCATGAGTAACCGTAAACGTACCATAAGCACCTGAACCTTTTGCGTGCATACGACGCTCAGGAATAACTTCACGATCAAAATGCGCCAGTTTTTCTAAAAACCAAACATCTTGCAGAAGTTGAGGACCACGTTTACCCGCAGTTTGAACATTTTGGTTATGTGCAACAGGGCAACCTGCTGCTGTCGTTAATTTCTTACTCATTACTCATTCCTTAGTATTATTATAAAAGTACACAGTAAAGCGATTAATAGAGGTGGTGCTAAATACAAAAGTGACAATTTTCACTGTCTAACCCGAAAGTACCATCACGGCTAGACAAATGATGTAAACCGGCAGATACGCCCATTTCATACCCTGCAACCAGTGTAGGATATTTCATGGAAAGGCGCTTAACCGCAAAATCTTCTGGTGGTGCGATCACTCGAATCGTCGTTCCTTCTGGAGGGTTACGAATAAATTCCAGTGATTGATTATAATTTTCTGCTCGTACTAACATAGCTTGTGCTATTTGAGGGTATCGAGCTAATAACTTAGTCATTAACCAAGGTGATCGTGTTGGTTTCATTTCATAACTGAGTGGATGAGATAAAATGACCGTAATGTCTCTCGCCCCTCTTCGATACGCTTCTTTCACCGGAATAGAGTCCGCTACACCACCATCAGTATAACAACCACCAGAGAAACAAGGCGTCGACTTGTAGGCGATAGGAAGCGCAGTCGTTGCTTCTAATACGTCATCCACATTCTCTTTTTTTACTTGATAGTAATCCGCATTGCCGCTGTCAATATTGGTAACGGCAGCATACAAAGGAATAGAAGAAAACAAACGTTCAAAATCCAAAGGATGTCGTGTATTTGATTCATCAATTAACCATCGAACATCAACAAGATCACCTCCTCTCGCAAACCGAGGAAGATTAAAAAAGCGCTTATGAGTAGCAAGCTTGGTAATTACATGAAAGCTGCGTTGAGGATAATGTGCAAGGTAACCTAATAAATTAGACGCTCCCGCAGACACTCCAATAGCAAAATCATAAGGCATAAATTCATTTTTCATGAAGATATCCAGTACGCCGCTAGCAAAAATGCCACGCATTGCACCGCCTTCAACTACTAATGCACTCTTCGCCATCTCTTTACCCTTTAATAATCTATGGGTATAGAGTAACCATTAAAGAGAATAAGAGATAATCGCTTGTACTTATAGCTGTGATTTACAAAACCTATCAAAAACTAGATTAAAATCATGAATTCATTCATTACTCTCTCTATTGAGAAGTAAATATTGACCATTTAATTAAAAAAGCATATGAAACAATTAGTTAAAGGACGTTATATCTTAAGAAATAAATTACCTTTATTTGCTTCAATGCAAAGAAATAAACTTCATAGCAATCACTTCATTTCTCTTTATCAATCACTCTCTACAACCCAATCAACAAATTATCACAAATTAAAATAACATCAATATAAACAGCAAGTTAAGCAAAAACACAACGATATATTGTTACTAATTATTGGCTCAATTATAAATTAAAAACAAGATTATTACCTTACCGTAATAATGAATTACAGTTTATCTCATTGTGTCTAAAGAGATAAAGGCGAAAAATAGCGCCATCGTTTGAGCAATCAAATAACCAAAAGAACGACACAATTTAATAAGAGATTTTTTATGGCAACGAATTGCTTAAATAAAAAAATAACAAAAATTCTGACATTCATTAAGAGAAAAAATATGACTATTACAAAACTGCACCCTGCCATTGATAATGGTTTCTCAGCAACCGATGAGAACTTTCAAGGCGGAACATTACACTGCCAATGTAAAGAAAATAAAGTAGCAGTAAAACTAACGGCACAAACTGCACATAACCACGCTTGTGGCTGTTCTAAATGCTGGAAACCAGAAGGCGCGATTTTCTCTCAGGTTGCCGTAATTTCTCGTGATAACGTTGAAGTAATTGCTAACGCTGAAAAATTAGTTGTTATCGATGAAACAGCTACAATCAAACGTCATGCGTGTAAAGAGTGTGGAACTCATATGTACGGTCGTATTGATAACCAAGATCACCCATTCTTTGGTTTAGATTTCGTTCATACTGAATTGTCTGAAGATGCAGGTTTCTCTGCGCCACAATTCGCGGCATTTGTTTCATCGATTATCGAAACAGGTACTGATCCTAAAGACATGGATGCTATCCGTGCTCGCTTTGAAGCATTAGGCCTTCCAACTTACGATTGCCTATCTCCAGCGTTAATGGATGCCATTGCAACTCACATCGCAGCACAAAATAAATAAGATCGATCTTATTTTTATAACCACTAAATAAAAAATCCGGATCACCCACTGAATGATCCGGATTTTTATTACTATTTTCTGTATTTATTAATACTCAAATAATGGAAGATACTCTTCATAGCCTTCTTTCTCTAAATCTGATTTTGCGACAAAACGCATTGCAGCTGAGTTCATGCAGTAACGCAACCCCGTTGGTTTCGGTCCATCACTAAAAACATGCCCTAAATGTGAGTCTGCAAACTTACTGCGGATCTCGGTACGTTTACTGAATAAGGAAAAATCATCTTCTTCAGCAATATATGCTTTATTGATTGGCTTAGTAAAACTTGGCCATCCCGTGCCTGATTTGTATTTATCGGTTGATGAAAATAACGGCTCACCACTGACGATATCAACATAAATACCTTCGGCTTTATTATCCCAATATTTATTATTGAATGGGCGCTCGGTTCCTTCCTCTTGCGTTACGTAATATTGTTGGTCCGTCAGCATTTTTTTAATCTCAGAGTCTGATGGCTTGTTGTATGGCTTTACGCTTTGCGCCATTGTTTTCTCATCAATATATTGGCGTAATGTCTTTGGGTTCTCATTTCTATCTTCACCAAACACCGCATCTAAGTACTGATCACGTCCTGAGTTGTAACGGTAATACTTATAACGTACTGGATTATTTTTGTAATAATCTTGATGATAATCTTCTGCTGGCCAAAATTTCTCAAACTCAATTAGCTCTGTTGCTAATGGTTTTGGGTAAATTCCCGCCGCATTAATCGCATTCATGAACTCTTGAGCAATCACTTGCTGATCTTCATTATGGAAGAAAATTGCGGGACGATATTGTGGACCTCTATCCACAAATGAGCCTTTATTATCTGTCGGGTCCATGTGTCTAAATAGTTGATCGAGCACTTGCTCATAGCTAACGATCTTAGGATCAAACGTCACTTGAATTACTTCAATATGTCCAGACTTTCCTGATGACACTTGTTTGTAGGTAGGGTTTTCAAGTGAGCCTCCTGAATAACCTGAAACCACATCCACCACCCCATTTAACTTTTCTAAATCAGATTCCGTACACCAAAAACAGCCTCCCGCTAATGTTGCAACTTCGTAGTTTCCTTTCTTCAGCGTAGACATGTCTTCAGCGGTTGAAAAAAAACTGGTCATGACAGCAAAAAATGGAATAAACAGTAGTGCTATCGTTGTAATTTTTAATCGGTACTTCATAACAACCTCTTTATGGTTTCTTATTAATATAGTTATCAGAGTGATGTGAATCGAGAAAGTTGCAATTTATTATTAAATATTAATTCTGTGTTATAGCTTTTCGTTATTAAGATATAGCTCATACATATGGTAATGCTGTCGGGCTTTTTATTGATTCAGTGCATCTTTTTTCACACTTTCTTTGGGTAGAGTGGTTTTATATTTCCTTTCAATATAGAAGAAAAATCATGACTCAAGTGAATCAAGAGCGTTTAATTAATCACTTTCTAGATATTGTTCAAATCGACAGTGAATCAAAAAATGAAAAAGCGATTGCAGAAGCACTTGCAGAACAACTAGGTGGACTAGGCTTTACCGTTACTAAATTACCCGTGCCTGAACACGTATCAAACGGCTTTAATATTTACGCAAGATTAGAAGGCGAGTTAGAGGGCAGCATTGTATTTAGCTCTCACATGGACACAGTAACTCCGGGTAATGGCATTGAACCTATTATTGAAGATGGCGTTATCCGCTCTAAAGGCAACACCGTTCTTGGTGGTGATGATAAATCGGGTATCTCTGCGGTAATAGAAGCAGTACGTGTTATTAAAGAAAATAACCACGCCCACAAAACGATTGAACTTGCGTTTACGGTTTATGAAGAAGGTGGCTTACACGGGTCTAAAAACTACGATATGAGCTACATTCAATCTAATCACGCTATCGTATTAGATTCAGGCGGTCCTATCGGTACTATTATTACCTCAGCGCCCGGACAACAGAATTTAAAAGTAACCATTACGGGTCGTCCTGCACACGCAGGTTTAGCACCTGAAGAAGGGATCAATGCATTAACCGTTGCCGCTGATGCAATTACAAACATGACACTTGCACGTATTGACGAAGAAACGACAGCTAACATTGGCGTGGTTCGTGGTGGTCAAGCGACAAACATCGTTATGCCAGAACTGTACATTGAAGGTGAAGCGCGATCTCTTGATGATGTGAAACTGGCAAAACAAGTTGAGCACATGGAGTCAACGTTCAAAGCAGCGGCTGAAAAGCACGAAGCTCAAATCGAGATTATCTCAACGCGTGCTTATAACGCTTACAAAATTTCAGACGACAATGCACACGTTGCAAGCATTAAAGAAGCATTTGAAAGCATCAACATTAACCCATTCACTAAATCTACTGGTGGCGGCTCTGATGCGAACGTATTTAATGAAAAAGGCTTAACAACAGTAAACCTTTCTACTGGTATGTCTAAAGTTCATACTACGGAAGAGTTTATTAAAGTCTCTGATATGGTTGATATTACTCGTTTCTTAACGGCGTATTTAACTCGTTAATTACCGACGTTGATTGATACATAAATGGAAGAGCGACTCCAACTGAGAGTCGCTCTTTTTTTGCTGAGATTACCTGAGAAAAAGAAAGTGAAAAATCCCGTTAAAAATGAGAAGCCAACGGTAGATTGTTTTCTAAAATCCCTTATTATTAATAAATAACAATAGTGAAAAAACTTTTATTATTGCGTCTAAAAAACAAGTAAACGGTTACATCTAGCGGTCATTATCATTGATATTTCAATAAGGTGGGTGCAACATGAACATACCAAAAACAACAATCCTCTACGTCATCGCGTTTGTTTTTATCAGTATCATAAGCTTTAGGGTCTATATGATTAAACAACAATTAATCCAGATAAATGAACACGTCCCTACCCAATCAGAAGCAACCCATATCTATGACTATTTACTCTTGAATCAACGTTAATGCATTTATTCATTGAGCGATGATTACGATTAAAAGAACAAGATAAAAATTAGAAACAGTTCACGGAATTAACTTACAGAATAAAAGCCGTTATCAAACCAAGTTATGATAAATCTTTCCAATATTTTCATATATTAAAGGATGATTTATGAACTTCGTTGACGGTGTGTTACACATCGAGTCATTTCTAGCCATTACACTTGGGATAATTGTTCTTTTCTTAGGTCGTCGATTAACACAGATGAGCTATTGGCTAAAAGAATTCAGCATTCCAGAACCCGTCTCTGGTGGCATTCTTGTTTCTGTTCTTTTCGCTGTTCTTCATTACGTAACACAGGTTGATGTCTCTTTTGATTTAGCTACTCGTGATCTCCTATTAGTTTACTTCTTCACGACTATTGGCATTAACGCCAGTCTTAAAGATCTCTTTAAAGGCGGTAAACCGCTCATTATTTTATTGAGCATTACCATTGGCTATATGTTCATTCAAAATCTCACCGGCATAGGGTTTGCTTTATTGCTTGATCAACCTGCCGTTTTTGGTTTGTTAAGTGGCTCAGTCTCTTTAATTGGGGGTCATGGAACCGCTATCGCATGGGCGCCAAAGATTGGGGAGCAGTTCGATTTAAACACCGCCATGGAGATAGGTATTGCAAGCGCCACCTTTGGGTTAATTCTTGCCAGTTTAATGGGGGGGCCAATCGCAAAATATTTAATTAATAAACACAACTTAAAAGCCGTTGAAGGTGAGAAAGTGGATGTCGGTACTCAGCAAGACTCCAAACAAACTCGCATTACGTCTTATGATTTTCTAGACGCCATGCTTGCTATCCACATCTGTATTATATTAGGCGCAATTTTAAATGAAGTGGTGTCTGGATTTGGGTTAGATCTTCCTCTGTTTGTGAGCTGTTTGTTTGCCGGTATTTTAATTTCTAATCTAATACCCTCTTCTTACCCTCGCTTAACCGGTACTCGTTGGCCTTCTCGTAAGCCAGCAGTCGCTTTGATTGCAGATATGGCCTTAGGCGCATTTTTATCAATGTCTTTAATGAGTATGCAATTATGGGCGTTAGTGGATTTAGCGGGGCCTATCTTTATTATTTTGGCAGCTCAATTCTTTATTGCGATATGTATTGCCATCTTTGTTGTCTTTCCTCTTATGGGGAAAACGTACGATGCAGCGGTGGTTTGTGCAGGATTTGGAGGGATATCTCTAGGCTCTACTCCAACCGCCATGGCAAATATGTCAGCAGTGGCACAAAAATACGGTAATTCACATCAAGCATTTATTATTGTGCCTTTAGTCTGTGCCTTTTTTATCGATCTAGCTAACGCGCTGATTATTCCTTATTTTATTGGAATCGTCGGATAACACCCCTCCTTCCAATCATCTTTTCATATAAAAATAGTCCGATCTAGCATCGGGCTATTTTTTACACTTAAACACGAGCCTTAGTGATAGCAGAAGCTTCTCGACTAACGACATTCATGATAGCTGTTCACGCTTTATTCATTCTCTCTATATTATGCTAATCTCATCTTATTATCGTTCAACAGGTCATTCACGTGATTTCATCGTTATTTTCTCGCTTTGCGTTCATTGGTTCTCTGACAATATTAGGCGCGTGCAGCCAATCCACCACTGATGCCAATTATCTTGCATCAGAGTCGCTACCTAACTATTCACAAACCAGTTTTCAACAATACATCGATGAAACCAAATTATGGTTAGCAGATCACCGTGTGTTTAAAAGTGATGATATTGAAAAAGAGTTAATGGTGAATTTACCTTTTGAAATAAAGCCAAATAAACCTAACGGAAAAGGCGTGCTTTTAGTTCATGGTTTAGGCGACTCTCCTTTTTCATTTATTGATGTTGCTCAGCACCTAGCGGATAAAGGCTATTTAGTCCGCTCAATATTACTTCCTGGGCATGGCAGTAAGGTCGCAGATCTCATGCTGCCGAGTTTAGAAGACTGGCAAAATGTCGTTCATCACCATACCCAATTACTTAAAGCTCAAACAGATGAAGTGTGGCTTGGTGGTTATTCTACAGGGGCCAACCTTGTTACTTCTGAAGCTCTGAAAGACGATGATATCTCTGGATTACTTTTGTTTTCTCCGGCGTTTAAACCGGGCTCATCAACTGTAAAATTTGCAAAAATCGCAAGCTATTTTATGACATGGGCAGATCAAGATCCTGAAACTAACCCTATCCGTTATAACTCACTCCCTATGCACGGTGCTGCGGTTTATTATGATACGGCGAAAATTGTCCAACAGGATCTTAAGGATAAAAACTACACCAAACCTGTCTTTATGATAACCAGTGAAGGCGACAGAGTCATTGATACAAAATTTGCCACTACCGTATTTGAAACCCAATTCACGAATGCTAAAAATCACTTAGTGTGGCAAGGTGAAAATGTATTCCCTGCCACTAATGCCACTACATTTAGCATGAACCGTCCAGATTTGAAAATAGTCGATGGATCTCATATGGGGCTATTATTTTCACCCAATAATCCTGAATATGGCAAAAAAGGAGTTGTACGAATTTGCAGTAATGGGCAGACAGAAGAGCAAGAACTGGCCTGTGAAGAAGGTGCTGATGTGTGGTTTTCATCTTACGGAATAAGAGAAGAAGGTAAGATTTTTGCGCGCTTAACTTATAACCCTTATTTTGAACAAAGCATGGAAATTTTAGACTCAGTGATGAACGTCTCTGCCTCCAATTAATCACAAGTGACATTCAACACAAGTCAACACTGTCACTAAGCACCATAATGTGTACTATTCTTTATTTATCTAATAGCGCAATTGATGAGTTGATTATGGTAAAGCATTTTGTGTATTTCAATTTAGCGCATTAACTCAACGTTGGGTTCATTACTTTACTTCATCAACATTTAACTATTAAACGCACATAAAAGAGTAATAACCATCGTATTCATTCTAGGTTCATATTGCATACTTTATGGTGTTTTTTTACTCTGTCGCTAAGGTTTCTTATGACTCGCTATTCTCGACAACAGATTATATTCCACTGGCTTAGCCTTCTTCTTATTACCATTACTTATGCAGCAATAGAAATGAAAGGCTTAGTCCCTAAAAGTAGCCCATGGCATGATTATCTAAAATTGATTCATTTCAATGCAGGTTGCTTAGTATTTATAACGATGCTGATTCGTCTTATTTTACGAAAATATAATGAAGCTCCAGCGATTACTCCTACGCCACCTCAATGGCAGTTAAGGTTATCGACTCTCGTCCATAAATTGATGTATGCCAGCTTCATTCTACTACCAATACTAGGCATCATCGTGCTTACTGTTGCAGGTAAACAATGGGCGTTATTTGGTGTCCATATTCCAGAGATAATGGTACCTGACAAAGTCACTGCTAAATCGATTAAAGAAATACATGAAACAATTGCAAATATTGGGTACTTCCTCATTGCACTGCATGCAGGGGCTGCAATTTACCACCACCATATTGTAAAAGATGACACACTCAAACGTATGTTGCCTTAATCAATAAACGACACACCTCACTTTAAAAAATAGCGCCGTATTCTCATGGGATACGGCGCTATTTTTGTGGTGGAATAAACATGACTCAATAAAAGTCATACTTATAAATCCCCCTAATTAATGGACTGTAATCGTTGAGATCGAATACCAATTATTAATCTGTGGCATATCAATCGCTAACTTAATTTTTGCATCACCATTATCATTAATCAAAGCAACTTGCAGATCATAAACCCCTGCTTTATCTGGCACGGTAATATCATCTTTAATATCAATCACTGATGCCGTTCCTTTTCTTGTTTCTGCTGGCAACCAATCTAAGACATTTCTAGAGGTATCTTGCTGCCTCTCTAAAGTTCCTGATGAATCAACAAAACGATACGCTAATTGATAAGGATAATATGAAGGAGCTACCCCTGTGTTTTTCCATTCCGCGTGAATTTGAATAACGTCACCAACACGCGCTTCTTTAGGGTGAGTAAATGAATTCAATTCAAATCGATAACCTAATTTTTTAAGGACTTCTTGTACTGCTGGTTGATACTCATCAGGAATCGCGTGTGATTTAGCATTAATTAATGAGGCATGATGATCGAGAGCATAATCAAAGACATCGGTAACATCCGTAGAAGTGTATGAATGCTGAGTTTGCCAAACCGTCATATCATCACAAGTTTCAAATTGAACAGGTGCTCGTTTCCAAATACCTCGAACTTGAGAACCATTTCTTTCCGCGTTATCTAATGCTTCTGGATACCCCTCATCCATGTGACTCCATGAATCCGAGAAATAGCCGTACTTATCGCCTAAACAGTCTGCTCGCCAACCTGAAGGGTTTGCACTATTCGTTGCTTGAGCTAAAAATGTCTCGTTTACATTGGATGAACCAATCAACATGACAGTAGGTACTTTTGTAAACGCCGTTTGAAACATAGAGGCATACTTCGAAAATTGAGAGAAATCGCGAAATAAACCGTCTTCATTTTGTGCATATAACCCTAATGTCCCATTGCCTGGGTAAGCATCTTCAAGGTTCCATTCACCCCAAGAGCCAACCATTCCAATATCGATACTGGTAATGACATTCGGATCATCAAACTTACTGCCTAATTCTGTAATCAACTTCTCTGCGGCCATTAAGAACACGGATTCAGTATAATCAGGAACTAAAGGACCATTTGGAGAAGTAACAACCGATATTTTAGACAGTAACCAATCTGGTAATTTGCTTGCGTCTGCTCCATATCCTGTGTTTTCCATAGCCACAATACGTAAGGCTAGTTTTTTATTAGCCGAAGTCGCTTTATCAACAACACTCTGAATCGCCGTGAAATCAAACGAATCGGCATCTGTTGGCTGAATATCAGACCAATCCCACCGATAATAAACCGTGCTGGTTTCGGGATAAGAAGGCACCGGTTTCCATTGATTGTCTTTAATCGATATTGAATGAAAATCAGTAAAGCCAATGTCTGGATTAACTAAAATAGCATTGCTTATTTTAGGATAAATGGTAATTGTTTCAGAAGAACTTGAGTCATCAGAATCAGAGCCACAACCGACCAATAAAAAAGACAACATAAGAGGAGAATACTTTAAAAAAAACATTGAAAATCCAAATAAATAAACCGCAATGAGTGTAAGGAAATAAAGTAAATGACTGTTAGAATAATGTCAGAGGAAATGTAATTCTTACTTGTGAAATGATGTTAAGTGAGTAGATAACCCCTTGTAGAAAGAGACAATCAGAAGCATGATCAAGGTATCATGCTTCTGGATCATCAAACTGACCATTTATTGAATTGCTTTAATATCCTTAGCAATAGTGATCAACGTTGATAAGATCGTTTCACCGTCCACTCGAAGAGCATTATGTTCATATTCGCTTGTCATCCATGCTTTGGCATTTGGCATCAATTGTAAGGTTTCACGAGAAAAATCAAATTCAACAAACATGTCATTCACATAAGCTGCTGCCGCTACCGGTACTGTATTTTTAGCTAACTGCTCAGGATCATACAATGTAGGCCAATCAGATTTACTTGCTAAAAGCTCTGCAGCCTCTTTTAAAGGTTTTAATGTCTCAAGTTGATCAAACATCCATGGATAGACCATCTCACCAGTAAAACGTAATGGAGAGCCTTCTTGATAGTTAAATTGAGGGTAGCTTGCTCTCACACGGTGTGCAGACCAATTGGATGCAAAATTCTGACAATAAATAGATTCATGTAAAATGGCATAAAGTGGATTCGTTAAATAATTTTGCTGTGCTAACACATAATTTAAGAACCCATAACTCAACTCAGGTTTACCATTAATATCAACAAATGCACTTTCTAATTGAAAATACAGATCTTCTGCTCCACCAGACACACCAAAACAGATCCCCATTTGTTGGAATTGCTCTACAGTGAAGATCTGGTTATTTGGTAAACGTACCTGATTATTCAATAAATAATGTGCGATTTGATCACATTTACATTGAGCTTGTGGAAAACGGGCAAAAAATTCATTATTTTTATCTTGAGTTCGTTTGTATGTTGCATAATAAACATCATCAACCGGACGAGAAATAGACGGGATCCCTCCTGTAATATATGAGCACAATAAGCTATCAGGAAACAGAGACAGGTAAGTCAGAGAGCAAAACCCACCAAAACTTTGACCGATGATTGCCCATTTATCAATATTAAAATGCTGACGAATCGCTTCTGCATCACGGACAATATTATCAGCTCTAAAATGGCTTAAATATTCCGCCTGTTGTGATGACGTTAAATGTTCAATTGTTTGAATCGTGACCGGCGAGCTTAATCCGGTCCCTCGTTGATCCAATAAGATCACTCGATATTCTTCTAATGCTCTTTTCAACCACCCCGAATGACTCGTTGGCCTCATGGCTGGAAATCCTGGACCACCTTGAAAATACACCAAATAAGGAAGATCCCGATCAACGTTATCTATTCTTACCAATTCACGAGCAAATACGGAAAGATGATCAAGTGTATTCCGTTGATCGTTATAATCGACAGGCAATGAAAAATAATGGGATTGGTGTTTAACACCATCAAGAAAAAAAGGAATTTCAGAATGTGTAAGCATGACATGTCCTTATATCAATACTTACCTAACAGATTGTTAAGTAAGTATAATTTTTATTTACTTTTCAGCCGCAACCACTGATATTTCAACTAATAATGCATCACGAGCCATACTCGCCTCTACGCAAGCACGCGCAGGAGCATGGCCTTCAGGAACCCATGCATCCCAAACAGCATTCATTTCAGCAAAATCTGCCATATTTTTAATGTAGATCGTAGCTGAGAGCATGTGTTCGCGAGAGCTGCCAGATTGGGTTAGCAATAGATCCACTTTATCAAGCATCGTTTGTGTTTGTTCTGCAATACCTTGCGTCGCATCAGCACATACCTGACCACAAAGGTAAATGGTTCCGTTATGTTTCACAATACGGCTCATGCGTTGCTTTGTTTCTTGGCGTTCAATCATATTTTACTCTATTTGGGTAAATTTATAGGGTGTTAACACAGAGATACAGTGTAATAAAAATTAAGAAAAAAGACGAGTACATAATCTAAATGATTGATTTTATAATGGAAGAATGATCATGGTTCGGTAGGATACGGGCGATGTGAAAAGGATTTTACGACAGATAAAAAAACGGCGAGCACTAAGCTCGCCAATACCGTTATTAAAGCAATAACCGTAAGATGTGTAACAATATGAGCCAATCTTTCGATTGGTTAAAGGACAAAGGTTGTCTATTCGAGAGTTATATTACCTTTTGGCCTTTTTACTTTGTCATCGTTGTGTCAGCGAATAACATAGAACTGTCAAAGTTTTGGCTACCCTACCATTTCATCTAATGCACGTAATACATCTTGATCATAGTTCTGAGAAAACACCAATTTACAGATCTTACGCCTAACCGCTAAACCCGCAATTAAGTTCTCAATCGAAAGATGTCTTCCATGATCTTGCTTATTATAAAACTCAATGGTTTTACTGAGTGTTTCATAAGGCAAGATCTCACCGCTAACTTTAATATAATCAAGCTTCTCTTGAAGCTCCTTACATTCTTCAGAAATAGATGCAGCACTGTGTCCTGTCATAGCAGACAAAGCCGTTATACTGCGTTCTAGCGCTTCTTCTGACGTATATTTTGTTAACGTTATCGTTAATTCATCTGCATTAATTTCAGCAGAGTGCTTACGTAATTTAACACGGCGGCCTAATCGACCAGATTTATTCGGGGTATTTCGTTTAATAGGTTCAAACTCACCATCAATGATCGTGGAAAGCTGATCAAGGGCTTGTTTTGGCATGATCTCGTTACGTAACGGGTTTGGCATCGTTGGCGCCATGTTACGTTTTCCTGCATTTGTCGTTCGAGCACGGGAAAAACGGATCACTTCTTCAGGATCACATCGTATATCAACTTGGTAATCAGGCAATTTATCTGAAGGATCCAGCATAGTGATCGTCAAATGATAGCCCCATAAATTAACAATAAATAACTCATCCGTTACTTTATCTTTTGCTAATTTTTTTAATTCACGAATAAGATCTAACGAGAAACGTCTCCAATCGACGTTACGAGCGAGTTTTTGGTTTATCTCACTCAGGAGTAGGTTGTCTGTCATTCTACGAGCCAGACGGCTTCTGAAGAAGCTATAGAGCTGAAAGACCAACGTATGTTGCTTTAGAATCTCTGGTGGAAACAAAAAGAAGTAATCTTTGGTTAATAATTCATCATAAAATGACGGTTCCCATACCAAGATATACAAATTAGGTTTGATCTTAATCTCACCGTCTTTGCCTTCTTTTGGTGCTTCATCTGAGGCTGTAATTGTTCTAGCTAAAAATCTAAAACGATCACTTTTAAAGCCTTTTGGCATATTTTCACTTAACCAACGTCCTGTTAATTCATGAAGTTGGAAATCAGTAAATTCAATTCGATCAATACTTTCACGAATAGAATCACGTGCTGGTCCTGAATCTTTCTTACCACGTAATGTTAGAATATCAGTGATGTAGATTGGGGTTTTATTCCCCATCGTTTTGGTTTGAATATGGTAATCATCTTGATGATGATCATGATACTGAACGGTCAATGTAAATAACGCAAATAAAGTCATTAGATCATCAACAGTCATTATGTTTTTCGATGATCTTGTTTCAATGATCGCTTTCGTACCAGAGATAGCTACCATCGCTTTTTGATAATTTTTACGTGTTCTAGGTGGTGCTAATGCTTGATCTATTATCCCTGCCCAATTTGTTGGAGAAACTACAAACTGATCGGCTTCATCACGCATACTTGGAGGTACACCTAATCCATGTTCTGTTAAGAATTGACGATTAACTTGAGTTTGAGCTAGGGCTTTAGAACGTTTTTGCTTTTCTTGTTCTTGGCTTTGTTCTGATCTTAAGCTGGTAATACCGAGTATAGAAATTAATTGAGAAGGATTAATAAATCGGTGCAGCATTGTTTTTCCAGCAAGTCCTTCTTCAAAACGTACTGGTGATTGTTCGAATAAACCGATACTAACTGCTGTTCTTAGTCGTTGTTGAATTGCAGCTCTGGTTAAGTGACCATCTGTTGTTTGAATAATTTCAGTTGTTGAAACTAAACCATCAGGCGAAGAAAAACCTTTTAGAGAAATGAGATTCATTAATTCTAAAATACTTTTAGTTACCCCTTTAAAATGTTGATATTGGGTAATCCAATCTACAAGATTTGCAGGGATCTCAAATAAATGGCCGCCTTTGTGATCTCTAGGCAGAGGTATGTAGATCTTTTCTTTTTCAGAGGTTTTTATATGATTCATTTTCAACTGACATTCATTGTATTTTCATCATTGTTTCGTATAGGTTAATGGAATTGGATCTTTAAAGAAAGAAAAAAATTATTATTCTTTTAAACTGATCTTTATGATT